>NZ_ALNN01000062.1:0-63813 GCF_000293175.1 Capnocytophaga sp. CM59 | reverse complement strand
TTGCTCTTTTACAAAAATATCTTCCGCTTTGGGGAACGCCTGCAAATGGTCGTTTAATTCTTGGATTTCTTCTCTTGCTGTCATAGTTTCAAATTTCTCTCTTAGGTGAATTGCCTGTGCGGCTCGCACTACCTCCAACCTCCCCCTAGGGCCTTGTACAAGGTAATACCGTATTGCATACGCGTAAATTGAGCATTGGCAACACTAAGTTCGGCATTGAGGCGATTTACTTCGGCGGTGATTACCTCTAAATAATTCACCATACCGCTATCAAAGAGCTGTTTGGAGTAATCTGTAGCCTCTTGATAGGCCTTCATCTCTTTCGTTTTTAGCTCGATAAACTCTGTTTGGGTAGAGACGTTCTGCATAGCATCGGACACTTCCTTACCTGCGGAGAGTACCGCCTTTTTGAAATTGAGCAAAGCGGTTTCCTGAGCGATTTGTTGTACCTCGTATTGGGTGCGAATCTGTCGGCGGTTCAAGATCGGTTGGGCTAGTCCTGCTACAAAATTAGCAAATATGGACTTAGCCGAAATCCATGTATCCAGTTCGGTAGAGGAAATACCTCCACGAGCCGAGAGCGTCAGCGTAGGATAGAAAGCGGCACGAGCTACATTGGTCAGTTCAAAGGCATTGCGTAGGCTGAGTTCTGCACGGGCTACATCAGGACGGTTCTGGAGGAGCTTAGCAGCATATCCCTGCTTAAATTCGGTAGGGAATTGCTGCTCGGCAAGCGTGGTGCGCTCTATGGCATGAGGTTCTTCCCCAAGGAGCACACAAATGGTATTCTCCAAAGCCCATATACTATTGCCTATGGTAACCAATTGTGCCTGTGCATTATACACCAAAGCCTCTATTTGCTTAGTAGCCACTTCGGTAGTGGAGCCTGCCTCCTTGAGACTCTTGGTAGTCTCCAAGCTCTTTTGGCGGAAATCAATGGTTTGTTCCAATACCTTTTTCTGCTCATCAAGCATCAGCAGTTGGTAATAAGCCGTTGCTAAGGTAGCCACTACCTCGGATTGTACAGCTTTTTGTGCCTCTACGGTAGCAAGGTAAGAAGCATAGGAAGCACGGCGCTGGGCAGAGAGCTTACCCCAGATGTCGGTCTCCCATGAGGCAGCGCCTGTGATATCCCATAGATTATTGTATGTACGTTCGCCCACGCCTCCCATCGCATTGATAGAGTTGGTGCTACGGGTATAATTAGCCCCTACCGATAGGGTAGGAATAAAAGCGGCTTTGCTTTGCTTGAGGTACGCCTGAGCGGAAGCCACATTCTGCATCGCTACACGTACATCAAGATTGTTAGAGAGCGCCTTATTGATATGCCCTTGGAGAGTAGCATCGGTGAAGATGTTGCGCCAAGAGACATTGGCACTACTAAGACTATCGGCAGGCACTTGGTCGGCACGAAAGAGCTTTTCGTCTATAACATTGGGACGCTCGTAAGTTTTGCGACCTGCACAAGCGGTAAGGGTAAGGGCTATAAAAGCCGCCGCGAAACCTTTATAAATGATTCTGTTCATAATCTTAATTTAGGTAATAAGTAATAGATAATAAGCGATAAGGTTTTATAATATTAATTATTTTTGTTTGTCTTTGATATGCTCATTATAGTAATCTTGGGTGTAAACAAACACATTATACATAGAAATCTGTTCTATTTCCTTAGGCATCTCATCCCAAGTGCGTATCTCATAGGTATAAAACTCTCCATTGCGCACACGCTCCTTGAATGCTTCTTCATTCGATTTTTCAACTTTTGAATCATCTAGGTAAAAACTAAAAGATAATGTATAAGGATCCACAAAATATTTATAAATTACATCAGAATCTAATTGTACTTTATACTTTTGATGCGGTATATTCTTGATTACAAAGTAATATTGTTTATTCATTTTATACCCTTTATATTCGCTTTCAACAGAGAATTCTAATATATCAAATAGTTTTGCTTGTATAGTATAGTTTCCTTGGGCATCGGTATATACCTTTTCTCTACCATTGGAGACTATTGCCTTTGAGAAAGGTTTATTTTTCTCATCAAAAACCCTTCCTGATACGGTGATTTGTGCCATAGTGGAAAGCGTAAAAAAGAATAAAAATATAGTAAGTCGGGTCATAGTTGTTGGGTTTTTCGCATTTTTCTTTTGAATTTTCTTGTATAGATTTTATCTTGTTTTCGTCCTTTCTCATCTCTGACCGCTACGATACCAAAACGACCTTGAGTTCCATAAAGTGCCATAGCCTCTTGCTGTGCTATCTCACGGGCTTCTATCTCCTTACTGTTTTTTATCCTTTTGAGAAATTGCTTTTTATCCTTCATTGGCTTACCGTTGAGCACAAAAAGCTTATCACAAGGCGAACCTCCTACCGTCACCAGCCCCACAGTTGTATAGTTGATAGAGGACTTTTTAAGAGGAGGACGTACAAAATCCATTGTTTGTTCTGTGTTATCGGATACAACAACACGGCACTGCCCTACACATTCACTTAATATAGCATCCCAACGGTGAGCTTTTATCTCATATTTTCCTAAGCTATCGGTATATACCTCAGCGTCTCTTTCTCTGTTTTCTATTCTACAGCCGGCGATAGGATTACCTTCATTATCAGTAACCCTACCTGTTACTGTTATAGGAAATTTGAATTTTTCCAATATTTGTGCTATTCGGTAGTATTTGTATCCTTCTCGGGTCAGTTTTCCTAACTTCTTATGCTGTATTTCCTTTATTTTTTTCTCTGCTTCCTCTGTTACTATATATATCGCCCCTCCTCCTGCTTGTTTTCCAAAGAGATTTACTGCATTTTTTGATGTAAAATATATCAAAGCAGCCACATCTTCTGGGTCAACTGATTTTATTGTATCTATATTTCCTGCATTACCAACTATTTTCCCATCTAAAAAGAACACTGGCTGTGGGCTTCCACCTATCAAACACCTTAAAGTAGAATTTGTATTAGAATCCTCTTGAGGTGTTTTCACCTTCCCCAGCGTATCTTGTACTTGTTGTGCCATAGTGGAAAGCGTAAAAAAGAATAGAAATATAGTAAATCGGGTCATAGCTTATAGGAATTTTTTTACTTTTTTCAAAGTTCAACGATACGTAGAAAAATGTATTTATTCTTTTTTCTCTTTATCTTTGATATTCTCATTATAGTAATCTTTGGTATAAGCTACTAATCCATATTGACCGAGATAGCCATATTGTTCAGATAACTCTTGATAATCCATTACAGAATACTTGTAAAACTGTCCACTTCTAAGTTCTTCTTTGAATGCTTCTCTATCTCTTTTTTTAACTATATTATCATTACGTATAAAAACGATGCCACAAAGATAAGTATATTCAATACAAATACCACTATTCCTATAGATTCTGTCCATAGTATGGTTATATACTTGGTGAGGTGTGTCTTTAAACACAATATAACAGCCCCTATTGTCAAAATGGATTGTATCCCACTGTTTTGCTTGTATCTTATACATACCATTGGCATCCGTTGTTACATAATTAGCGACATAATACCCTTCGTTTGTATAAGTTATCACGTCTGTTTTTACAGTAATATTGGCAAGAGGATTCCCTTCTTTGTCAGTAACCTTGCCTGTTATAGTGATTTGCGCCATAGTGGAAAGCGTAAAAAAGAATAAAAATATAGTAAGTCGGGTCATAGTTGTTAGTTTTTAGTGTTTACAATGATTACGCCATACACGCCCTTTGCACCATACAAAGGAACTCCTGATTGTTCATCTATTTCTATTATTTCCTCTATTTTCTTCCGTCGTATTTTTTTAAGAAACTCTTCCTTTTTTTCTATAGGCAATCCGTCGAGAACAAACAACTTGTCGCAAGGAGTTTTCAAACTTATAGAGGGTGTAGAGGCTCTTGGGTCGCTGTTCCTGCTTTCAATAGGAGGGTGTTGTACAAAGTTATGGCTTTGTTCTCTTGCTTCTTTTACGACGAGATAACAATCCTCTATATTTTCAGCTTGTATCGCATTCCAGCGACGGGCTTCAATCGTGTAATTACCTATGCTATCCGTGAAGGTTCGAGTCCCCCTATCGTTGTTACGCACTTTGATATTAGCCAGAGGATTGCCTTCTTTGTCTGTAACTTTCCCTGAAACCACCATAAGGCGATAGGTTTGATAAAATTCTCCAATTTCTCTATAATGTCGCTCTCTTCTGTTGAGCTTTCTCTCAGCAGGAATATCTATAAGTGCTTCAGCCTTGCTAAGGGCTTCTTTAGTGATGATATATAAAGCTCCATATTTTGCGTTGCTACCAAAGATATTTTTAGCTTCTTCTCTAAAAAACACCAGAATTTCTGCTATATCATCGGGTTGTAACTTTTTAGTCTTCAAACTCCATCTGCTTAATTTCTTTCCATCGATGAGATAAAGAGGAAACTCTTTAGAGATTTTCCCTATATCCTTTATACCTCCCTTTTGAGTTTTATCCTCTTGAGCCATTAGGGGCAGTGAAAACAATGTAAAGAGTAAAAGAAACTTCATAACAACTCAAAATTCAAAACTGAAAACTTAAAACTCCTACTTATAGTTCCAGTCTTCCCCAGTGAGGTCATAGACCCTTTGGATACGCTTCATCAGCTCTACGAAGTCTATTTCCAAGTCTATGAGGCGTCCTGAACGAATGTCAAACACCCAGCCATGGACAATAGGGTACTGGTGATAGAGGTAGCCCTCTTGTACACAGGCCATTTTCGCCACGTTGATACACTGTTCTTCCACGTTAAGCTCTACCAAACGATCGTAACGCTCCTTAGGGGAGGTGATGGCATCGAGTTCGTCCTGATGTAGGCGATACACATCGCGTATGGTTCTCAGCCATGGGTTAAGCAGTCCCAAGTCCTTGGCTTGCATGGCGGCTTTCACCCCTCCGCAATCATAATGTCCACAGACAATAATATGTTTTACCTGTAGGTGTTCCACGGCGTATTGGATCACCGCCGTAGAACTCATATCGAGGGTATTGACCACATTGGCAATATTACGGTGAACGAAAACATCGCCAGGGCCTAACCCCATCAGCTCCTCTGCTGTTACACGGCTATCCGAGCAACCTATATAGAGGAAATCAGGGTTCTGCTCCTTGACGAGTTTCTTAAAAAAGTCCTTGTCTTCGCCTGTTTTTCTCTCGACCCACTGGCGGTTATTTTCAAAAATGGTTTTATAAGAATCCATAAATAATGATTAGTGATTAATGATTAATGCCAATAATGATTAATGATTAATGATGCGAATCAATAGTTAAGACACTATTAACTAACTATCTAAGACGCAATAAATTGCGTCTCTACACATGCGCTGGCTAAGACAACTTCTGATGAGCGTAGTCTTCCGTAGAGACGTAATTTATTGCGTCTTAACGAATTGGACTATACAATTCTATTGATTCGCCTTAATGATTAATGTCGTCTTAGAAAATGGGTTGTATAGCCTTCACAATACTATCCATAGAAACAGGTTGAGGGGTTACCTTATCACCCGTACGCACCCCATTGAGTCCTTGTACAATAATCACATCACCTGCCTTGAGACCTGTCTCCACCACGGCCAAATTATTAGCGCGGTTCTTGAGGGTTACCACTGTTTGCTTGATTGTATTATCTTCTACCTTATAGACAAATATCTTTCCTTGTTGCTCGAATACCGCTACTTCAGGGATTACCAAGGACTTATCAAAAGTCTGTGGAATAAGGATGGTACCACTATTTCCGTTGGTAAGTAAGCGATCAGGGTTAGGGAAGGTCGCACGGATTTGGATAGATCCTGTGGTAGGGTCTATCTGTCCTGTAACGGTCTGTATCTTTCCCTTGTGGTTATACAGCTGTCCGTTGGCCAAAACAAGGGATACTTCGGCAAAATTAGCCAACTTCTCCTTAGTAGTAGCCCCTTTAGTTTGTGCAAGGAAAGAAAGGTAATCCTTTTCGTTCATAGAGAAATAGGCATATACATCTTTCACATCGGAAACGGTAGTAAGTACCGTGTTATTGGCCGTTACCAAGGCGCCCTCACGGTAAGAGATAGCCCCTACTACGCCACTTACAGGTGCTTTCACTACTGCAAAGCCTATATTACTTGCGATTTCGTTATAAGCAGCTTGAGCGCGTTGCAAGTTGGCCTGAGCTGTTTCGAGTTGTACCTTGCTAACAATGTTCTTCTCCACCAAAGGGCGAAGCTTATTAACCTCTACCTGAGCCACTTCCACCTGAGCCTTAGCTGAAGCGGCTGACTGGTTGAGGGTCTGTGTCTCGAGCTGGAACATAGGCTGCCCCTGAGAAACGGCTTGGCCTTCATCTACCAATACCTTAGTGATATAGCCAGAGATTTTGGCCTGTACGGGACTATTAACGACTCCTTCTATATTGACAGGGAAAGAGAGGTCAGAGGTTGTACGCTGCTCTCCTACGGTAATCACTGGTAGCTCCTTAGGCCCACCTGCCCCCATCATAGCACCAGAGGCTTGTTGGTTTCCATTCTTACACCCTACTGCAAAGAGGGCAATACTTGAAAAAATTAAAACTTTATTCATTTTTTTAAATGTTTAATAGTTAATGATTAATGGTTAATGCCAATAATGATTAATGATTAATGCCAATAATGATTAATGGCCTCATGCTGGCATGAACTCGTCACTTGTCTCCCTTTTGCTAGCGCGAGCTTGCAGCTCGTGCTTATCATAAGGGAGCTTTTAGCTCCTTGTAGAAGAGCTGCAAGCTCGCGCCAGCGTATGAACTTGTCACTTGTCACTTGTCACTTGTCACTAATAACTTATACGTTCCTACTGAAATCAAAATACATAGTGTTATAGCAAAGAGCATAGGCTGGTCGGTAGCGGCGGAGAACAAGGCTAAGATAGCCCCAATCACTGCCCCCGTGGCAAAGCGAAACATACCTATAAGCGAGTTGGCCGTACCTGCTGTGCGAGGGAATAGTTCCAAGACAGCCGCATTGGCATTGCTCGATACCACCGAAACCATTCCTACATAGAAGGCAACCCCTATAGCTACAGGCCACAAGCCCCAGTGAAAAATAGCACAAAGTCCCAACCATAAGCCTGCTGTAAGCTGTATGCCAAGCCCTATACGCAAAACACGCTCCGTCCCTAAGCGACCCACAAAACGTCCCGAAAGGAAAGTGGCTACCATCATCACCCCTATATTAAGGATAAAAAAGTACCCAAAATGCTGTGGTGCTACCCCATATACCCCTGTATAGACCAGCGAACCAGAGGTCAAGAAACAGAACATTCCCGAATAGGAAAAGGCATTGGTAAAGATATAGCCAATGACCTTTTTATTGGTAGCTACTTGGCGGTAATTGCGCAATACGCCTATGATATCCAAGGGAATACGTCGCTCCTTAGGCAAAGACTCTGGGATGCGTAGCCACACCAAAAGGGCAGCGAGCAGTCCCAATACTGTCAATAGGTAAAAAATAGCCTGCCAATGAAACCAATTGGCTATATACCCTCCTAAGATAGGGGCTACCAAGGGCGCCACCATCGTTACGAGCATCACCATGGACATCATCTTGGAGAAAGCCTCCTTGTTGAAAAGGTCTCTAAGCAAGGCACCTGCAACCACCGCAGGGGCAGAACCAAAAAAGCCTTGCAGAAAGCGCAATATATAAAAATGGTATAACTCCCCCACCTGAGTGAGCCACAAGGCAATCACTGCCGCTACGATCACCCCTACAATAATCGTAGGCTTGCGTCCATAGCTATCCGAAAGCGGCCCCCAGAGCAATTGTCCCACGGCAAAGCCCATGGTAAAGAGCGCCAAGGTCGTCTGGATCCGCTCTTTGGAGACATGTAAGTCCGAGGCTATCGCCCCAAAGGACGGCAAGTACATATCTATCGCCAAAGGGGTAAGCATGGAGAGCAACCCCAAGATGAGGATAAATAGGATATCGGTATTATGGTTTTTCACTTATTTCTTCTTGTTTTAGTTTTTCAAAAAATTTTCGGTAAGCGTCTCTATTTGCTCTAAATAATCCAAGAGTAGCCCCAACTTATGTATTCTTTCCTCGGTAAAGGAGTGTTCGCTCTCATTCTGTGCCTTCATATACTGCTGAAAGTGTACAGTAAAATCTTTTTCATAACGAATCAGCTCCAAAAAACCTTCAAAACGCTTGTCAAAGGGAAAGGACTTAAAGTATTTGCGCCGTTTTCCCTCTTTGGTTTCGTAGTAGATTAGCTCCTTGTCCAATAGCAAGTGGATATTGGTAGAGAGGGCACTCTTGCTAACTTTCAATCGCTCTATCAGATCCTCAAAAGTAAGCCCATGTGTGCGGCCTTCTATAGCCAACACCGAGAGGATCTTGGCGGCCATAGGAGAAAGGTGATGCATACGGCGGAAGAGCTCCTCCATCATCTCAAGCAAGACAAACCGTTCTTTCATATCTTCGTTCTTCACTTAATCTGGATGCAAAGATAGTTATTTAGTTCTATTATTTGCGAACCAAAGTTATAAAATTTTGTTAATTTTTATCATTCAATCATCGGCCTCTTGTCTACGCTCTTACTAGCTGACTATTTTAATATGAGTTCAATATAACGAAAGCCCCCACAGATTTTCACGGATTTCACAGATTTTCTATGTTTGTGTAATTGTGCTGTTGCGATTTACACAGATTTTTATAAGGCCTTTGGCCTTATTTATCCGTGAAAATTAAAGAGTTATACTTAGTTGTTGTGTTATTTTCTCTGTGAAAATCCGTGGAATCTGTGGGAGAAAATGTAATTTTGCTTACGTCGAACTCACGTTATTTTATTTGGAAAGATGTCCAATATTTACTATTTTTGCGCAATTTTAAGGAACAAACGCCAGCAGTCAGTAAGCTATCTGGCATTAATCATTAATCATTAAAATGCGTCTATTATATATCTTATTAGCTCTCTTGACAATAGGTTGTTCCAAGGGGGGAGGGGATCGCAGCTCTGTGGAAGTGCTTTTGCGTAAAAACCCCTCTATGCTGCTACATATCCACCAAAAAGACCAGTTTGTAAGTCAAGCCATTAACCATGATTTTTGGAAGGAATACTTTAAGTACTATCCCAATGGGAATGTGCAGAACCTATTGCGTTCCTTGCCTGTGGATAAGGACATCTGGTTGGGCTATACCCATGAGGGGGCGTATCTGAGCTGTAGATTACCTGAAAAAGATACGCTTAGCCCTTGGAAGTCCCTTACCCCTGAGCAGTTGGATTCCCTAACCATAGAAAACAAAAAGTGGTACTATCGCTATCATGAGCGCAACCTGCTGGTAGGCTCGCTCAAGGACCTTCCACAGTGGGAGAGAGAAACCGAAGAGGAGCACCCTTATGAGGATTTCTACAAACTCAACAAGACCACCAGTGAGGATGTGGTAGCCAATTTGTTTCTCTCGCCTAAGAAAAACCAAGAGTTTGTCGGAGGGATCTTTCCCCCTCGTCTGGTAGCACAAATCGGTGATTGGACGGCTTGGGATATCTTCCTTGATAGGCATACCTTTCGCCTGAGTGGCTCCTCGCTGCGTCCTGCCGATAGCCTACCACAATTGCCACTGTCTAACCCTAAGAAAAACACCCTTGAGAGTGCTTATGTCATTCCCCAATCGGCTAAGAATATAGAGGCTTATGCCTTTGACGAGGCACTGATCCCCGACGAGTTTTACTTTGATTTCCAAACAGATATATCTTCTGTAGCGTTCTTTGATTTTGCGGGAGATTCCTTGGCCGTACTACACAGCGAGAACCCTACCGAGACACTGCGCTACTTTACCATACTCAAGACAGAGACCTTCCAAGGTGCTTCTCTCTACCAGATAGAGGAACTCTCAGACGTACAGTCGTTCTTTAGTATCTTTGGCCATGAGCTAGCCCCTAAGTATATCTATAAGCAGGAGGACGATCTTATCTTTGCCCAACAGCGAGGTGCTCTTGAGCAACTTATCAATGCGCTCCAGCTCAAGCAGAGCCTAGCCGAGCAATCCCGTTTTGCCGCCCTCAAGGAACAGAGCAGTAGCCAAACCGCTTTTGTTGCGGTAGCCAACCTTAACGAATCATCAGCTTTTGCCAAGAAATACCCTACCCTGGCCACTCGCTATGGCTATGCTGCCCTACAGCTAAGTCCCGAAGAGCATTTCTACCAACTCACGCTCTCGGCTACTGCGGCTAAGGTAGGGGAAAGCGCCTTAGAAACCACCGATACCTCTGCTAGCCCCACCCAAGGCAATACCCCTACAAACGAAGGGGCTGCCCTTGCTGAACGCTTCCAGCTAATCCTTGACAAAGATGCCCATACCCTCCCCCACTTTGTTACCAACCACCGTACAGGGCAACGCGAAGTGGTCATCCAGGATACTGACAACCAACTCTACCTCATAGGCCATGAGGGGAAAATCCTTTGGAAAAAACGCTTGGATAGCGCTATACAAGGGAAGATATACCAAGTGGATCTCTTCCGCAATGGTTTCTTGCAATTGGCTTTCAATACCCAATACTCCAGCTATGTGATAGACCGCAATGGCAAGGAGGTTATGCCTTTCTGTCATTCATACAAGAACCCTCTGCTACCCTTGCAAATCTTTGACTATGACCGCAATAAAGATTACCGCTTTGTGATCTGTGACAACTATCGCATCCGCCTTGAGGACAGGCGCGGGGAGGAGGTCAAGGGCTTCGAGGGCAGCCATGTCCCAGTAGGGATTAAGGCTACTCCTCAGCACATGCGTTTAGCAGGTAAGGACTTTATCGTCTTCCCAAAAGCAGACAATCACCTTAGTATCCTCCACCGCAATGGTAGCGTACGTATTCCCCTTAGCCAAACCTTTGCCTTCTCTGACAACCCTATACGCGCTTATAAGGATTGCATCTGCTTTACTACCGAGGACGGCAAGCAGTACTATATAGACAGCAACGGAGGCCTACGCCAAGAATCCTTGGGGGTAGGCGCAGGACATTACTTTGATGTATTGGACGATACTTGCGTGGTACTAAGCGGCAACAAACTGATTATTAACAAGAAAAAAATAGACCTCCCTTATGCCGACTATGCGCGACCTCGCCTGATACAGACACCCAAGGGGCTGCTTATCTCGGTACTTGACCAGCAGAACCACCAGCTCTACCTGCTCAATGCACAAGGAGAGATTTATCCAAATTTCCCTATCTACGCCCTCTCCCAAGCGGATGTCACCGTGGAAGCAGGTAAGCTGCTACTGACTTTTCTAAAGGAGAAAAATACAGTAACAGTAATAAGTGAAGAGTGAAAAGTGAAGAGTGAAAAGCGCCACCCTGTTGTTCACTCTTCACTTTTCATTTTTCACTATAGAAAGTGTCAGTCCATCGCGTATAGGCAGCAATACCGTTTCCAAACGTGGATCGGTAGCTAAGCGCTCATTATAGGCCATAAGGACTTGGGTATGCTTGTCATTGTCCTTGACTGGCTCCACCACCTTACCACTCCAAAGCACATTGTCCGAGAGGATCACCCCCCCTACGCGCATCTTAGGCAAGACCGCCTCTAAGTAATTGAGGTAGTTCTTCTTATCGGCATCTATAAATACTAAGTCTATGGCATCGGGCAAGGTAGGCAAGACCTCAAGAGCAGGAGCAAAGTGCTGTACAATCTGCTCTCTGTAAGGACTCTGCCCGAAATATTTGTTCTGAATATCCTCATATTCCTCATTAGCCTCTATAGTATGTAGCCGCCCCGAAGGAGCAAGCCCCTCGGCCAAGCAGAGGGTTGCATAGCCTGTAAAGGTACCTATTTCCACTATATAGCTAGGGGCGAGCAGCTTGGAGAGTACACTAAGCAGGCGCCCCTGCAAGTGGCCACTGAGCATACGAGGCTGCAAGACCCTCAGGTGTGTTTCACGCACAAGAGCCGCCAACAAGGGCGGCTCCTGCTGGCTATGCTGTTCGGCATAGCGCTCTAAATCTTCTGAAAGGAAGTGCATAAGTTATTGCATTAGGGTCATTTCATCTACCACATGCTTGGCACCTGCATAGGTATCTATACACCAAAGCACGTAACGAATATCCACCACTATGGTACGTTGGAGCTTTTTGTCAAAGATCACATCACCTGCCATAGCCTCTATATTACCGTCAAAGGCCAAGCCGATAAGCTCCCCCTTGCCATTGAGCACAGGCGAACCAGAATTACCCCCTGTAATATCATTGTTGGTTAGGAAATTCACATGCATGGTGCCATCCTTATCTAAGTAACGACCAAAATCACCTTTTTGGTACATCTGGACAAACTTCTCTGGCATGTCAAACTCTGGATCCCCTGGCTTATATTTATCCAACATGGTTTTGAAAGTGGTGTAGTAGTTACGCTTCACATCATAATTGCGCTTATCCTTAGGCAAGGACTTCACGCTGCCATAGGTAAGGCGTAAGGTAGAGTTGGCATCAGGATAGAGAATTAGGCTCACCTTGGAATCGCGCATACCCTTTACATATTTGCGGAAAGCCTTTTGGTAAGTATCCTTCAGCGCTTCATCTTCAGAGCTATAATACTTATCCACCAAGGCCTTAGCTATATGTGCTAGTGGGTCTTTGTCAAGTGCTTCTTGGCTTGGATTTTGGAAGAACTTGTCTATATGCTCCTTAGTTGTAAAGATACTACGGGCAAATACCTCTGCGGCATATTTCTTAAAATCCCCCTTATACTGCTGCTTAATCTCAGCCAATTCTTGAGGAATATCGGTAGACTTGTCCGCATAGAGCTTAAGGTTATCAGCGAAAAGGTCTATCTCGGCAGGGAGATAGGTACGGTCATAATAGTTGTAAAGCGCCTGGGTTACACGCTCTTTGATCTGCTGTTTTTCCTTATCGGAAGAAGAGTTGAGGTACAAAGAAAGTTCCTTGGCCAAGGGATTTGCCTGAGAGGCGAGTTGGCTAGCTCTAAAGAAAATAGCCAAGTAGTTTTGGTTGGCTGCCTGTTCATTCGTCTTGGCAAAGAAAGACGCTAAGTCGGTTAGCACAGCACCATATTCTGCTTTGTTTTCCTGCTTAGCTGCCCATTTGGCAAATTTCTTTTCTGCCTTTCGCTTAAGCGCTGCGGTCTTGTGAGCGGTAAGGGCATCGATCATTCCTTGGCGATTCTTCCAATAGTTGGCCAAGCCTGCATAAGCAGAAGCATATTTGAGGCGTACAGCATTGTCGGCATCCATATGTTTTTTCATGGCATCCATAGCCGTTTTGGAAGCCTCTACCCAAGCAGGGTAGCCATATTTCACCTGCTGATCCACCCAATAGGAAGGCACCCAGCGGTTAGTACGACCAGGATAACCCAAGATCATCGCAAAATCCTTCTCTTCCACTCCTTTGAGACTTACATTGAGGTATTTTTGTGCCTTCATCGGAATATTCTCTGGCGAATACTCAGCAGGATTGCCATTCTTATCGGTATATACACGGAACACGGAGAAGTCGCCTGTATGGCGTGGCCATTCCCAGTTGTCGGTATCGCCCCCGAATTTGCCTACATTCTCAGGAGGAGTACCCACCAAGCGCACATCCTTGAAGTCCTGATATACAAAGTAATAGAACTCATTGCCTTGGAAGAACGAACGCACGGAAACCACATACCTGCCTCCCTCATCGTTCTCTTTTTGAATCTTGCTTATTTCTGTATTGAGGGCGGCCTCGCGTTCTTTCTCGCTCATAGAAGGATTTACCACCGCGAGCATACGATCGGTAACATTGTCCATACGCACAAAGAAGCGTACAGAGAGACGCTTAGGAGAGAGCTCATCGGCCTTGGTTTTTGCCCAATAGCCGTCGCGTAAGTAGTTATGCTCAGGGGTAGAAAGGCCTGCAATCGCCCCATAGCCACAGTGATGGTTGGTAATAACTAGCCCATCGGGGGAGATAATACTGGCCGTACAGCCCCCGCCAAACTGCACTATGGCATTCTTAAGGCTGTTATTGTTGATACTATAGATTTCTTCAGCGGTAAGCTGCAAGCCCTCTTTCTGCATATCGCGCTCGTTCAGGCGCTTGAGGAACATCAGGAACCACATCCCCTCATCGGCTCTGACCATAGAGGGCAGAAGTAATAACAGAGAGGTTACAAAGGAAAAAATAACTTTTCTCATTCGGTTAGGTTTTTAGGAATTTAATAAAGGGCAAAAGTACGAAAAAATTATCAATTAGCCAATCAGGAACCTCTCCAATTCGTAAGCTACTACAAAGCTAGTCAAAGGGCTTGTTACGCTGCCGCGAACTTGCAGAGACTAACCCTATATAGATGCCGCGATAAAAAAAGATAAGCAAGTAAATATCTAAAAAATAATTATTACCTTTGTACTCTAATTTAATATTAAGATTTATGAGTATTATTGCAACACTTATTATTGGAGCCATCGCTGGATGGTTAGGAGGAGTTATCTACAAGGGTAGTGGACTAGGCCTTCTTGGGAATATCATTGTTGGTATTCTTGGAAGTGGCGTTGGGTATTGGCTTTTAGCAAGTGTGTTTCACATCTCACTTGGAGAAGGATTGATTGGTTCTATCTTGACTGGAGCCATTGGAGCCATTGTTATTTTATTCTTGATAAATTTGATATCTAAGAAGTAATAAAGAAGCTACTTGCACGAGTTTCTAAAAGCCAGTGAGTAGGTACTCATTGGCTTTGAAAATTTTTTATAACACCTATTTCACATTAATCAAGGTAAGAAGAAGAGAGCTGACTACACTAGCGCGAACTAAAAGTTCGCGCTAACAATGAAAAAAAATACAACCCTCTGATATTCTTGCTATTACAAAATTTTCAAGTTAAAAATTTCTAAAAAATAATTTTTCTTTGCGAATATTTCATCATTACAAAAGAAGTTTATATATTTGCCTTTGGAAAAAACAGAAAGAAAAATGGGATTATTAGATTTATTTAAAAAGAAAAAATTCGATGAAACAGACTTAAAATCAATAACTTACAAAAGATATTGGTTAGATTCTATTTCTACTATTCTCATTCCTACCGATTGGGAAGTAACTAATACTGACCGTTTTTTAGCTAAATCTGCCGATGATAGAGCGATCCTTACGGTAATGAGTTCCGAAGAACCCGTCAAGGGAGAAATTAACAAAGCGTTCTTCGAACGTCTCAAAGGCGATTTCTTCAAGGAATATGAGAGAGATGGTTTCACCGCACTGGATGAGACCACTGCTAACGAGCGCTATATCAGTAAAACTTTCCGCACCTACGACGAGGTAGAGTACCACTTCACTTGTGCCAAAAAGATTGACGACAAGGCTATTATTACCGAGATTATCCTTCGCCACAAGGATTCTTATAGCCTTGAGATGCGCGAACTAGTGGATAAGATAGGTATGAGCATACAGTATGTACCCGACTTCACCCGCCTTTTCGCTCAGCGTTTGGTAACTAAGAACCCCAATGTACAGGTGAGAAAAACCAAAGGCCTTGAAATAGAATGGATGCTCAAAAGTGAGCCTGGACAGCTCATCACCAGTTTCCTTGACAATGCCTATGCCGAATATATGCACCGCAGTGATTTCTATCTAAGTGAAATCATTGAGAAATATGCCAGTTCCATACTTGAGACTATTCCCAAGCAAAAACCCAAACCACAGCCTGAAAAACCTAAACCGCAGCCTGAAAAACCAAAAGAAACGGCCAAGAAGGAAGAGCCTGTGATCATCACCACGCCTCCTCCTGCCCAGCCGCCTAAGCCTAAGGAAGAAGCGCCTAAACCTAAGGAAGAGACGCCTAAGGCTCCTGCTGCCCAGCAGCCCGTACAGCCTGTGGAAAAACCCGTGGAAACTCCTGCTGACAAGACCCCTAAGCCAGTGGAAAAACCCATCGAACCCCCTGTGGTTGAGACTCCTAAGGCAGCAGAAAAACAAGAAAAAGCACCTCACTTCCCCGATGTGGAGGCCTTTACCCGTGGAGAAAAACCTGCGGTTGAGACCCCTGCCCCCCAAGTGGCTAAATCGGTTGAAGTGGCCAAACCTGTTACAGCCCCTATCCTAGGAACTTCTGTAGAAGCACCTGAAGAAATCGACGAAATGGTCATAGGAGGCATTGTTATTAAGAAAGAGGAAATTTTCCCACTGGTGAGAACCACTGGCTTCATAGAAGAACTCAAAGCAGAGATACCCGACTTGCTCTATGAGAATATCAATAGTGAATTGGGTGTGATCTACTTGGTTCGTGATGAGAAGATCAGCCTTACTATGGGCGATCTCAGAAACCTACACTTGGATATGCTTGCACTGAAATCATTGGCGGTACAGAACCTTATCAACCAGATAGAAGTAGGGGTAGAGGAAGAAGGCAACCGCTATACTATTGTGGCCGATGGCAAGTTCGAGGCTAGCTTCTTAGTGGTTTCCGACCTTTGGTCTAAGGACAACATCCCTGTAGAGGGTACCATCACCGTAGGAGTTCCTGCCAACAATGTATTGCTCATCACCGGTAGCGCCAACCCTAATGATATGAACTGGATACGACACAGAGTCGCCCAAGCCTATGTGGAGAGTAATATTCCAATCTCAGACAAGCTCTTTGAGGTAAAAGGAAACTCTCTTATTCCTCTGTAAGTATTATATGAAAAAACTACTCTTTTTAATCACCACTATACTAAGCCTCGCCTGCCATGCACAGGACGATAAGAATATCCTTTTGCCCCAAAACCAAAAGCAAAGTAACTTCTTTGACAACTTTACCATAGGCGGCAACATAGGAGCCTCTTTTGGAAACAACCTTTGGGGTGTGTCCTTGGCTCCCCGTATAGGCTATAAGGTTACCGAAGATTTTGAAGTGGCTTTTTCAGTGAATTATTACCACCAAAAAAGTCCAAATGTTCGATACAACTCTCTGAGCTTAGGCCCCTCGCTGAACTACTATATAGCGCGCAATTTCTATGTAAAAGCCTCATACCAGCACTATTTCATAGATCAGAAGACAAGAGGGATTAGCGAGCATTACAAGAGGGAAGAATCCGCTCTATACTTAGGGGCTGGCTATATGCAATACTTAGGGGGACGTTCCTACCTGCGCCTAGGCTTCTCTTACAATGTGTTGTATGACAAAGATAAAAGTATTTTCTCCTCTGGCCTGTCTCCTGAGGTAGGGATCGTCATAGGGTTATAATACTTAACTTAGCAAGCAGAGAATGGAATGGATATACGATCTTTTTGAATTTTCCAAAAAATACCCAATGGATTTTACCCAAATGGGTTTTTGGGTATTTTTCTTCATCGTATATACAGGTTTTGCCTTTGTCTATAAGCGCCTTTTTGCCCGCAATCTCTTTCTGTTCTTAGTCAGTTGTTTTTTCTATTACAAGACCAGTGGACTGTTCGTCATGCTCTTGCTATTCAGCACTGTAACGGATTTTTACTTTGGCCGCCAGATAGACAGAAGCGAAAATGAGGGGAGGCGAAAACTCTTTGTTACGCTGAGTGTTACGCTGAACCTACTGGTGCTGAGCTACTTCAAGTATGCGTACTTCTTCACTGATTCCTACAATACTATTTTCCACACTGACCATAAGGTGTTTAACTACTTAGCTTACTGGGGCAATGGCTTTCATAACAAGGGCTATTTCTCGGTAGATGAGATTGTGCTCCCAATGGGGATTTCTTTCTATACTTTTCAGACTATTAGTTATACGGTAGATATCTATAGGCGCAAACTCAAGTCTCTGGATTCTATCTTGGATTTTGGGCTGTATGTAACCTTTTTCCCCCAACTCGTGGCAGGGCCTATTGTACGTGCGGAGGAGTTTGTCCCCCAGATTCTGCGCCCTACTCAAATCACCCAAGCCGATTTCAACAAGGCCACTTTCTTTATATTCAAGGGACTGATTAAAAAGATGCTCTTTGCCAACTTTATCGCGACGGAGTTCTTAGATAGGGTCTTTGAGATGCCAACTATGTATTCGGGTTTCACCAACCTTATGGCGCTAGTGGGCTATTCTCTGCAAGTCTACGGGGATTTTGCTGGCTATACCGATATAGCCATAGGGCTGGCGCTACTTATGGGCTTTGAGCTACCGCGTAACTTCAATTCGCCATATAAGGCCGTCAATACAGGAGATTTCTGGAAGCGCTGGCATATCTCCCTCTCTACTTGGCTGAAGGACTACCTCTATATTCCTTTGGGAGGAAATCGCACAGGCTCTTGGGCATCGGTGGCGATCTCCTTGTTATTGATCTCGGTGGCACTCATCGGGGTAGGTAATCCCTATTTCTCGCTCATTGTAGGGGTATTGCTCTTAGGGGGGACGCTCTTGGCCATGAAGAATGAGCGTTTTCAGCACTATATCTCGACCAATATCAACCTGATGCTCACTATGGTACTGGGAGGGTTATGGCATGGTGCCTCGTGGAAGTTTATCCTATGGGGAGGAATTAATGGTTTAGGTATTGTCTTCTACAAACTCTGGCGTAAGATAAGCCCCTATGAGCATTCTACCCATTGGTTGGCACATTTCTGGAAAGTCTTTTCCACTTTTATGTTTATCGTCTTTGTACGTCTTTATTTCCGTGGAGAGGACATAGAGCGTATCAACCAATTCTACAGTCAGCTATGGAACAACATGGACTGGAGCAGCAGCGGACAGGTATTATGGTACTTTCGTGATGCCTTCGCGGTTATGGTACTAGGCTATGTAGTACACTGGCTTCCCCAATCGCTCAAGGATAAAATAGAGAATGCCTACTACCAAAGTCCTATCTGGGTAAAAGTCCTTATCGCAGTAGTGGCAGCTGTTATCTGCTATCAGACTTTCTCCAACGAATCACCAGCGTTTATTTACTTCCAATTTTAGTAGTTAGTCGTAGGGGCGAATGGCAATTCGCCCATGAAAGAGGGCAAATAGCAATTCGCCCATGAAAGAGAGTAGATGACTTCCTTGATGGGCGAATTACCTTCCTTGATGGGCGAATTGCCATTCGCCCCTACATGTGTGTTATCAAATCACTTTTTCAGTGCTTTATCTACCTCCAGCGTAAAATCACTTAGCACATTCATATAATTGATATAAGCATCATAAGGAGAAGGGTAAGGTGATACTTTCTTGAGGCGTTGTTCTATAGGAATAAACTTGGTACTCATATAGTTAAAGTGGTTACTACACTGCAAGCGGCTATAGGTACGCAATAAAGCCTCATCGCCTGTAGCCTCAACCTTGGCACTTAGTCCAAAGAGTTCTTCAAAAGCATTCTCCTGCAATTCGTTACCAAGCCATGAGGTAATATCTCGCTCTTCGTCTGTCCAAGAAATAGGATTAGGTACATAAATGGCTTCCTTAGGCACGAAAGTGGCCACTACCTCCTTAGGCGTTAGGAAGGCATATTGAGGATCGTCCAATACATATTGAGGCAGATAACGCAAGAAATCAAAGATTCCAGAATCAGGCGTATTGTACTTACCAAAAGCCTGATAGTGCATAAAGAGATTCACCACATCGCTATCGCGGAGGCTATCCTTAAGCCAATGGGCATACTTCTCGGCAGTAAGCGGATACTCATTCCAATCCTTTGAAGAGAAGCGCAAGGAAATATCATCGCTGAGCTTGGCATTCTTGAGCAGGATTTTTATTTTGGTATCACTGGGGTGATGATGTACAAAATTAGGGTTACGCCAGCCCAAAATATGCTTAGCTCCCTCGGTGAGTATATTGCGGAAGCCCAAGCGAGCGATACGCTCCCCTATACTATCGGAATAGATCAGGGAGGTGTTGCGGAAAGTTACAGGTGTCTGTCCGAAGAGTTCTTCTATACGCTGAATATGGCGCTTGACATCCCGCTCGAACTCAGTAGTATCACTTGAAAGGGAAGAGAGGGAGTGTGCATAAGGCTCACAGAGAAACTCCACTTTTCCTGTCTTGGCCAAGGCCTGGAAACTATGGATTACCTCTGGGGCATGTAGCTCCAAGAGTTCTATAGCACTACCTGAGATAGAGAAAGCCACCTTGAACCTGCCTTTGTAGCGATCTATCAGCTCCAAGAGAAGCTCATTGGCAGGCAAGTAGCAATCCCGTGCCAACTGTTCTATCTCGGTACGGTTGCGATAATAGTCAAAATAATCATGTTGCTTTCCTATGTCAAAGAAATGATATTGGCGAAGCTGTTCGGGGTGATGAACTTCAAAATAGAAACATATTGCTTTCATGGTTTATTATTTATTTTTAAGGAGGCAAAGCCTATAAGTGAAAAGACACCTCCAAATATACGACTTTTTCTTTGTTTTACCAAATAAATGAGCTATTAATATAACACTTGTTGGTAAATATTTTTGAGCTTACTAGCAGCAAACTCCCATTTTAGGGTATTGACTTCGGCCAAGCCTTCTCTTTTGAGTGAATCGGAGAGTTTCGGATAGGCAATAAGACCATAGATAGCATCGGCCAAAGCGTTCACGTCCCAATAATCTACCTTGATAGCATGCTCCAATACCTCCGATACGCCTGACTGCTTGGAGATTATGGTAGGCACGCCACAGCGCATCGCCTCCAAGGGAGAGATACCGAAAGGCTCGGACACCGAAGGCATCACATACACATCACTATAGCGGAACATACGCTGTACATCGTCCCCACGCAAGAAGCCTGTAAAGTGAAAATGCCCACCGAGTTTTAGTTGTGCTACACGCCTTACCGAAGGGGTCATCTTATCCCCATTACCTGCCATCACAAAGTGTACATCAGGACATCTCTTATGCACCTTAGCGGCAGCTTCTATAAAGTATTCAGGGCCTTTCTGTAGGGTGATACGACCTAAGAAAGTAACAATCTTTTGATTAAGGGCACGAGGAGGGAGGTCTAGATCATCGTCGGAGAAGTCTACTGCATTGTGCACGGTGCTGACCTTATCGGCAGGGATACCATATTTTTCTATAACAATATTGCGTGTCCAATCACTTACGGTAATCACATGATCTGCCCCTTCCATACCTTTCTTTTCTATATCATAGACGATGGTATTGCGGTTGTATTCGCCCCCACGGTCGTACTCAGTTGCATGTACATGCACCACCAATGGCTTGCCACTGATACGCTTGGCGATAAGCCCTGCCTGATAGGTGAGCCAGTCATGTGCATGTATGATATCAAAATCATACTTGCTAGCCACGGTTCCTGCTACCAAGGCATAACGATAGACTTCCTCCAAGAGGTTATCCCCATACTTCCCTGAGAAATTAAAGGTATTGTGGCTGTTATGGGTCGTATATTTCTGTCGGTTCTGTTCCTCTTGCCAGTAGGAGGCGAAGACCTCTGGAGAGAGGTAAGGGCGCAAGGAAGAACCAATTTCCATGAACTGGATATGCTCTAAATAATCATCGGAAAGGGTATAGGGTTGGAGCATTTCCTCCTGGCTAGCATTGATTATTTTTGCCGCTTCGGGGTCTTCATCTCCTGAGGCTTTAGGCATTACAAAGAGTACTTCCACGTCATTCTTCGCTAAGCCCTTGGTAAGTCCAAGGCAGGCGGTTCCCAAGCCTCCACTTATATGAGGGGGAAACTCCCAGCCGAACATAAGTACTTTCAACTTTTTCATAAGGGTATTATTTTTGGGGTGAATTTTCCTTTTTATAACTATTCATCAGATAGGCTGCCCGCACAATCTCAGCCACATTGCGTGCCTGAGAGATACAGCCATGCCCTGAATAGGGTGGGTTACCGTCATAGAACTCAGAGAGCAGGCCTATGCCGTAGTTTTTCATATCTTCGCTGTCTTTGGAGAGGAGTTCCTCTGCCTTGGGCACAAAGTCAGCTCCGTAGAGCTTCAGGCAACTTTCTATATAGAAACTCAAAAGCCATGTGTGCGTTCCTCCCTGATAGATAGCCTCTTCCTGCTCACCCATAGAGCCTTCGCAACGTCCGCGATAGTGCTTGTCATCGGGAGCTAAGGTGCGCAAGCCGCGTTCTGTCAAGAGCTTATCCTCTACCAAATCCACAATCTGTTTCTTTTGTGCCTCCTTCAGTGGGCTGTAATCCAATGCACAAGTGATGAGCTGGTTAGGACGTACCGAAAGGTCTTGCCTATTCTGATCCACATTGTCGGCCAAGTAACCCAAGCGTTCGTTCCAGAAAGTGGAAAGGAAGTTCTTAGCAATCTCGGCTGGATAGTCCTTCCATGATGCTATGAAATCATTGTCTTTAGCCGCCTCAGACAAGGCTAGTGCATAGCATACAGCATTGTACCACAAGGCATTGACTTCCACCACATAGCCATTGCGCTCTAGCACAGGCTTACCTGCTATGGTGCCATTCATCCAAGTGAGGGGGCGGTAGTAGTGCTGGTTATAGATGAGCTTATTCTCCTGCATGCTTACCTGTGGGAAGGTGCGACCATCACGATAGGCCTCCAAGACCTGGGTGAGCGCAGTTGCATACTTCTCCCACAAAAGTTTTTTGGGTACTTTAGCCCAGCGTTCGTACTGCTGAAGTGTCCAAAAGAACCACAAGGAGCCATCGGAGTTGAACTCTGGGGCAGCATGGCTACTGATAAGGCGAGGGAAAAGTCCGCCCTTTTGGTAACCTAACATGGAGGTAATCACCTTATCAAAGAGCTCCACTTTGTCCGTAGCAATAGCAATTCCTGGCAAAGAGAGGAAGGTATTACGCCCATAGGAGAGATGCCAAGGGTATCCTGCCTTGATACGGGTCTCATTGAGCTTTTCAATAACAAACTGATGGGCTGCATATTGCAGGCAGTGTTCAAAGCTATCACGTGGGGCACGCTTCTGGGCTGCCTTATCAAAATCCTCTACCAGCTCACTGTATTTCTCCTCGGTAGTGGAGGCAGAAAAAACCAAAGGCTTGTTCAGGGCAAGGTTTAGTTCAAATTCGCCTGGGACGAGCAAATCCTCCTGATAGTCCCCCCCACGAGCTCTGTCCTTGCTATACTGTATATTCTTGTACCAATGAGGGTCATGCCTATAGCTCTGTTCCTCGCTCAGCTGCATATATAAGGTAGGGAAGCCCTCATAGAGCTTCATAGCCATCCCTTGAGGCACACGCTTATAGTGGGTATCGGCCACTGGATTTTCCTTGCATAGCTCATGAATATCTCGGAAAGCTAAGAAGGGTTTTAGTCTTAGGCGTACCGATGCAGGCCCTGAGAGCAACGTATAGCGAATGAGTACCTGTGGCTGCTTATGGAGCATCATAATGTCTTTCCTCAGACTCACCCCTGCTACCTGATAGGTAATGGAATAATACTTGTTCAACTCGGATTCTACAATATACTTATGACCCTTAGGGGAAAAGGTATCGGGATATTCATGGATACTAAAGTTGAACTCCTTGTCATTGACAATGACTGTCTCGTCCAAGGAGGAGAGCAATAAGTGGTTACGTCCCTTGAAATTATCTATAGGAACTACGAGAAGTCCGTGATAACGACTCGTATTACAAAAATTGAGGGTAGTGGAGAGGTAGCCTCCTTCTCGGTTGGTGCCGAGAAACTCCCTCTGTAAGGCAAATTCTAAATTCACCAAATCACGCTGCTTGAAACTTAGAGACATCATTTTTAGTTTTTAGTTTTGAGTTTTGAATTTTAAGTTAGGTTATAAAATAGTTTTTCACTATTCTCTTTTCGTTTTTCACTATTCACTCCACCTTGCTCCAGTCATAGACCCCATTGATAAAGCCTCTCTTTATGGCATCATCTCCGTAATAGCCCATCATCAGGTATTTTTCCCCTTGGGTAAGCTCCCACCAGCTACCTGCATTCACCCTATAGAAATAGGACTCGCCCTTATAGGTAAGCTCGCCCTCTACTACACAGGGATAGACATCAAACATATCATGCAACTCTCGAAAGTCTATCATTTTAGAATGCTTCATTACATACTTTATAGTCTTTTCAGAGATAGACCAGCCTTTACACTCCTCGTAATCCCCTGAAGATTGCTCATAAGGGGCACTTTTCCTAGTAAGTAGCTCTATTTGATTTTCTTTCAGCTGCTTTCTTTGCTTATTGTTAGTAAGAACATCAAATAATTCGCCTTTGAGGCTATCCTTATGCAAATGGCTCTTTTCTGCTTCTTTAATATCCTGAGACCTATGATCTTCAAAAGAGACAATACTATCATAGCGTGAATCCTTTAAAGTATCTTGCACTAAAGCGTCCATAGCCTCTTTTTGCTTCGGAGAAACACGCTCGCAAGCAAACAAACACACTAAAAGGACAACAATAGGAGGTTTCATTGTTTTTCACTATTCATTTTTCATTTTTCACTCTTCAGTACGATTCCTATACGAGGCGGTATATAGAGTGAAATCAAGTTTTTCTGCGCTATATATTGGGTAAAGTGCTCCGTTTGCTCATTAATCAAGCCTTGTCCGCCAAAGTTAGTGTTGTCGGTGCAAAGCACATAGGTATATTTGCCTGCGGCTACCTCAAAATGATAATTCACAAAGGCCTTATCAGGGTTAAAGCTAAAGACAAACAGATAGCCCCCGCGCTCAAAAGCCAAGAGCTGTCGTTCTATATCCCGTACCAAGACATGCGGCTCATAGTCCAAAAGGCGAGACTGCTTTACAAAATGAATCATCGCTCGGTCAAAGGCATTGAGATACTTGAATTTCAAAGAACTATCGTCCAAGAGACTCCACATACGGCGGGCATGGGCATAGCTCCAGCCATTACCCTCGCGGGGAAAATCAATCCATTCGGGGTGCCCCCATTCGTTGCCCATAAAGTTGAGGTAGCCCCCACCAGCAGTGGCTATGGTCAAAAGGCGTATCATTTTGTGCAAAGCCATAGCGCGGTCTATCACAAGGCTATGGTCAAAAACACTCATTCCTGTATAGATTTCCTTGTCCGTCAAGCGGAAGAAAATCGTCTTATCCCCCACTAAGGCCTGATCGTGGCTCTCGGCATAGCTTATGGTATGTTCTTCTGCTCGTTTGTTCGTTAGCTCGTAATAGATATCCCCTACATGCCACTGCTCATCAGGGACGTCCTCCAAGAGCTTAATCCAGTAGTCGGGAATCCCCATGCTCATCTTATAATCAAAGCCTAAGCCCCCTTCCCTTATAGGAGAAGCCAGCCCCGGCATACCACTCATCTCCTCGGCTATAGTGAGCGCCCCAGGATAGACCTCATGTACTACCTGATTGGCCAAGGTCAAATAGGTGAGTGCATCGGTATCCTCATTCCCATCATAATAAAAACTATATTCAGTAAAGGCCTTACCCAATCCATGGTCGTAATAAATCATACTGGTTACCCCATCGAAACGGAAACCATCAAATTGGTATTCCTCTAACCAATACTTACAATTGGAGAGCAAAAAGTTCAACACCTGTCCTTTGCCATAGTCAAAACAACGAGAGTTCCATGCTGGGTGTTGTCCCCGCTCGCCACTATGAAAATAAAGGTAATCTGTACCATCAAAATGACTAAGCCCTTCGGCCTCATTGCTCACCGAGTGCGAATGTACTATATCCAAAATCACTCGTATATCCAAGCCATGCGCTGTATCTATCAACTCTTTAAGTTCCTCTGGGGTACCAAAGCGCGAACTTACAGCAAAGAAATTGGACACTTGATAACCGAATGACCCATAATAAGGGTGCTCCTGTATGGCCATCAGCTGTAAGACATTGTAACCCAGCTGAGCGATGCGTGGCAGTACAAAAAGACGAAACTCCACAAAGGTACTTACCTTCTGCTGTTCGGTAGCCATACCTATATGTGCCTCGTAGATCAGCGGCGCTCCTGCTGCTTCAGGACGTGGGTGTTGCCACTGATAGGGCGCAGGCTGCCATACTTGCGCGGTGAAGACCTTGGTATAAGGATCCTGTACCGCCCTTGTGGTGTGTGAGGGTAAGCGCTCTCCACTCCCTCCTGGCCATTCTACCAAAAGCTTGTACAAAGTGCCATGCGAAAGCTCCTCTTCGGGCAGAGATAGCTCCCAATTCTCCCCATCAATTCTCTTAAAGGCATAACGCGAATTTCTCTGCCAGCTATTCCCGTCAAAGAGCAGGTATATAGCGGTAGCATTGGGCGCCCATTCCCTAAGGAGCCACTGTCCCTGACTCAGGTGCAGTCCGTAATAGAGGTGAGAGTTACAATTGTCCGCCAAGCGAGGCGCATTTCCTTGCAGCATACGCGCTTTTTCTTGGGACAAACGATGTCTTTCCTCTATAATCCCCTTGTAAGGAAGTAAAAGAAAATCACTATCATACAGCATGGCAAAAGCTTTTATGATTTAGGTTGTAAAAATAATAAAAAGAATCGATACTAACTCACAAGAATTTGTTATTTTTATCGGGATAAATTTTTTATTTTAACAGAAAGGAGAAAGCAGTGGTTAGCGACTAATGATTAATGACTAGTGACTAATGATTACTAGTATTAATCATTAATCAACGCCCTCAAATTTACGTTTTCCTACAGAAAAAAGCAAGAAAAAAGAAAAGAAATTTATCGATTCATTCCAATTCTTCTAAAAAACAATAATTTATACCAATCTTTTAAGAGACGCAATGAATTACACCCATTTTCTAAGACACAATAGATTACACCAATTTTCTAAGAGACAATAAATTGCGTATCTACCCACACCACTGACCACTAACCATTGTTGAAAAAAAATCTCAAGAAGTATTTTAAAAGATAAAAATATCTTTTTATCTTTGCGGCCGCTAAAAATAAATTATATGACCGCTAAAAAATTGTGGATTTGGCTGGGAGCGACGGTAGCTGCCTCGTTCTTAGTGCTGATCTTCTACGGAACAGAAATCTACCGTACAGCACCTGACTTCCCAACCAAGATTGTAACAACTGATGGACAAGTTCTCTATGAGGGACAGGACATCAAGGACGGCCAAAATGTATGGCAGTCCATGGGAGGACAGACCGTGGGCAGTATCTGGGGGCATGGTGCCTATATCGCACCTGACTGGAACGCCGATTACCTACACCGCGAATCCCTAATCCTTCTTGACTTGCTCGCCCAAAAAGACGGCAAACACTACCAAGACCTTTCCGACGAGGAACAGGCCAAATACCAAGTACAACTCAAAAAAGAGTTGCGTACCAACACCTTCGATGAGAAAACTGGTGTGATTACCTTCTCTGCTGAAAGAGCCGAAGCAAGCCGACAAATGGCCGCTTACTATACAAAGCTCTTTATGGACGATCCTTCTATGGATGCTACTCGTAAGAGCTATGCTATCCCTCTCAACGCTATCAAAGACCCTCATCGCATGCAGCAGATGAATGCTTTCTTCACTTGGAGCACTTGGGTATGTAGCACCAACCGCCCTGGGGAACAGGTGAGTTATACCAATAACTGGCCATATGATCCTCTTGTGGGCAACGTAGCCTCAACCTCCCTACAGATGTGGTCTGGCTTTAGCGTGCTGATGCTCCTCTTCGGAGTGGGTATCTTGGTTTTCTACCATGCTTACAACAAGGAAGACGAAGAGAGTGAACACCTCCCTGCGCAAGACCCTATGCGTGAGATGAAGCCAACCCCTTCTATGCGGGCTACCCTCAAGTATATCTGGATTGTTTCCCTACTGATCCTCGTACAGATGCTCGCTGGAGTTATCACCGCTCACTATGGAGTGGAAGGCGAAGGCTTCTTCGGTATTCCGCTTGATTTGATACTACCTCAGGCTGTTTCGCGAAGCTGGCATGTGCAGCTGGCCATCTTCTGGATTGCTACCTCTTGGCTGGCTACTGGCTTGTATATTGCCCCAGCGGTATCAGGACACGAACCCAAAGGACAGAAATTAGGGGTAAATATCCTCTTTATCGCCTTGCTGATTGTCGTATTAGGTTCCTTAGCTGGACAATGGTTTGGTGTGATGCAAAAGTTGGGCTTAGTGGAAAACTTCTACTTCGGACACCAAGGCTATGAGTACTTGGAGTTAGGCCGCTTCTGGCAGATTTTACTGCTTGTGGGGCTCTTCCTTTGGCTTTTCCTTATGGTAAGAGCACTTATTCCTGCCCTCAAACGCAAAGACGAGAGCCGACATCTCTTACTGCTTTTCGTACTTTCTTCCGTAGCTATTGCTGCCTTCTATGGGGCAGGACTTATGTATGGTAGACAAACACATATGGCTGTAGCTGAATACTGGCGCTGGTGGGTGGTACACCTCTGGGTAGAAGGATTCTTTGAGGTATTCGCCACTGTAGTAGCGGCTTTCCTCTTCTCTCGCTTAGGTCTGTTGCGTATCAAGGTAGCTAGTGTATCAGTACTTTTCTCTACTATTGTCTTTTTGGCAGGGGGTATCTTAGGTACGTTTCACCACTTGTATTTCAGTGCTACTCCTACAGGGGTATTAGCCTTGGGAGCTACCTTCAGCGCTATGGAGATTGTTCCTTTGGTACTGATCGGTTTTGAAGCCTACCATAATTACAAGCTATCACGCACTACCCCATGGATCAAGGCGTATAAGTGGCCTATATACTGCTTTATTGCCATGTGTTTCTGGAACTTCTTGGGGGCTGGTATCTTCGGCTTTGCGATCAATCCTCCGATTGCCCTCTACTATATCCAAGGGCTAAACACCACTGCGGTTCACGGCCATGCTGCCCTCTTCGGGGTATATGGTATATTGGGTATTGGCTTAATTCTCTTTGTTCTTAGAGGACTCTACCCAGAACGCCACTGGAATGACCGCCTTATAGGTTGGGCGTTTTGGCTGATCAATATCGGTCTTTTGGTGATGATTTGCGTGAGTATCTTGCCTATTGGTATCATGCAAGCGGTGGAATCGATTCGCCATGGCTACTGGTCTGCCCGTTCGGTAGAGTTTATGCAAACCGACCTTATGCAGACTATTCGCTGGTTACGCGTCCCAGGCGACTTGCTTTTGGCCTTCGGTGAATTACTCCTTGTCTATTTCATCATCGGGCTGAAAACAGGTTGGTCTTTAAAAGAGGAACGATAATAATATAGTAACTAATGACCAATGACTAGTGACCAATGACTAATGACTAATGACAAATCCTAATTAGGACGTTGTCATTGGTCATTTTTTTATTCACTTTTCACGCTTCGCTTTTCACTATTCATTCTTCACTATTCATTCTTCACTATTCACTCTTCACTTTTTTCCTCTTCTAGTTTAAAAAACAGCGTCTGCAAGGGGGCTATATCCACACGCATATGGCCATAGTTGCCTTCGCGGTAGAAGTGGGTCTGTACCTCTCCATAGAGTTTGTCCACAAGGGGATAGCTACCATTGGGCAAATCCCATGTGGAGAGCAGCTCAGGGGGTACTTGTAGCTCAAAGCCAAAACCATCATGCTTGCTGAAGTTGGCTATGATAAGCCACTTGGTATGGGCAGTTTCCCTGACAAAGCTGTATACCTTATCATTATAATAAGGTGTATGTTCCCTATTATAGCCATGTATGTAACGGAAAGCACCTTCCACAGGGAGAGAGAGCAATCGGCAATAATAGTCTCTTAGGGCTACCTCTTCGGGAGTGAGTGCGCCCCCATCATAGCGCTTGCCGTTGACCCAACGCTGGAAAGCTGGCACCCCTATATAATCAAAGATAGAGGTACGGGTAGGCGAGCCAAAGCCTGCATGCTCTCGTGCTGCCTCCCCTACTTCTTGTCCGAAGTAGACCATTACAGAAGCCTCATTCAGGTGGGCACTCACTGCCATAGCTGGTAGGCCATAGTGTGGATTGTGAGCAAACCCATCGCTGGCAATACGCTGCTCATCGTGATTTTCCATGAAATGAAGCATCTGAGGCCAAATATCGGTAAGGGGTGCCTGTACTTGGTCTATCCTATCGGTGGAGTGTTCATAGCAGATGATATCCCACAACGTATCATACAGACCTACCTTATTATAGAGTGCATCCATCTTACCTATATGCAGGTAATCGCGGTAGCTATCAGGGTTGTAGATCTCGGCCATAAGGAAAGCGTCCGGACGCCTGCTCTTGATATAGGAGTTCAGGTAGCTCCAGAACTCCACGGGCACCATCTCTGCCATATCGTACCTAAAGCCATCTACCCCTAAGGAGAGCCAAAAAGAAACAACCTCCTTGAACTTGCGCCATGTACTAGGCACTACCCTACTACGCCAAAAGGCATAGTGCGCCCCTGCGTCCCACTGAGCTACCTCCGCCGGTAGGCTGTCGAAATCCTTATGCCCATCGGGGGCTACTCCATAGTTGAGCTTAATGGTCTCGTACCAGTCGGTCAGGGCAGGGCTACTGCTACGGCTATTGCCTGTCCATTTGGCAGGGTACTCCTTATAAGGGGTCAGCAATAGCGCTCTTAGGGCGGGTTCCTCTGGCAAATAACCCACTGTAGTGGTAGGCAAGGTAAGGCTTTCTCCTACATTGTAATAGAAGTTATTATCTTGCGCATATTCCACTTGCGTATTGTCCTGCACTCCAAAGTCCTCGACCCCCTTGGGGTTACTGATGGAGTGGTAGCAGCGTGCCACATGATTGGGCACCATATCTATGACGACCTTCATTCCATGCTGGTGGATACGCTCCACAAGGGCTACAAACTCCTCCAAACGCCGCGTAGGGTCGTCGGCCAAGTCGGGATTGACATTATAAGAATCCTTGATCGCATAGGGAGATCCTGCACGTCCTTTGACCAAATAAGGGATATCATTGGGCACCCCTATGGCTGTATAATCCCCAACCAAAGCATGATGGAGTACCCCTGTTAGCCAAATATGGGTAGTACCCAACTGCTTAATGCCTTCTAAAGCGGCATCGGTGAAGTCGGAAAACTTCCCTACGCCATTTTCTTCCTTTGTCCCATAGGGGACATTACGCGTACAGGTATTGCCAAAGAGGCGTACCAGTACTTGATAGACAATCGTTTTCAATTGTTAATAGTTAATAGTTAGTGGTTAGTGATTAGCCATTTAGCTAAAATCCTATAACCCTTTATTCCTTAAATTCTAAACCTCAAAACTTTTTTACTTTTTACCTTTTACTTTTTACATAAAAGTTGTATCTTTGCCCCGTACTTCTAACCCACCCAAATTATTTCCCCCTTACTTAATCCATTACAACATGAAAAAATTTATTCTACCAGGGGTATTGGCTGCGGTTGCTTCCTGCCACTGCCCAAAGACAGCACAATCGGCTGCTCAAGAAACTGTAAAACAATCAGTTGCTCAAGAGAATTGGGGCAATCCCTCCGATGTAAAAGCCCAAGGCAAATTCCAACTCTCTGGTCTTGCTTATGGTTATAGCGACTTAGAACCTTATATAGATGGGCGCACCATGTCTATCCACTATTCTAAGCACTATTTGGCTTATACCAACAACCTAAACAAGGCCATTGCGGGTACTGCCCTTGAGAGTCAAAGCATAGAGCAAATCCTCTCTTCCCTTGACCTGAACAACAAAGCTGTTCGCAACAACGCAGGTGGGTACTACAACCACACCCTATTTTGGGAAGTGATGACCCCTAAGAAAACCGCCCCACAAGGCAAGCTCTTGGAACAAATCAACGCTGACTTCGGTTCGTTTGAGAACTTCAAAAACCAGTTTGCCGATGCTGCTGCTAAGCAATTTGGTTCAGGTTGGGCATGGCTTGTAGTAGGAAAAGACGGCAAGCTACACATAGGTGATACTCCTAATCAGGACAACCCACTAATGCCTAATATGCCTATACAAGGCACTCCTATCCTAGCCCTAGACGTATGGGAACACGCTTATTATCTAAAATACCAAAACCAACGTCCTAAATACATTGATGCTTTCTTCAATGTAATCAACTGGGACAAAGTAGCGGAAAAGTTCGAAAACGCGAGACACCAATAAGCAATGATTAATGATTAATGGTTAATGATTAATGGCTAATACTATATTGGTCATTAATCATTAATCATTATTGTCATTAATCATTATTTTCGTTTCCACATATGCCCCTTCAGGTACTTGGTTGATAATAGCCTCACGATAGCCCTGCCATAAGTATCCTCCCGGCAACCATAGTTCATTGACCCCCTCTTCATTACCTGTAGGCATTCTTAGGTGAAAATCCGTGGGACAAAGCACATCTATACGAGAGAGTTCTCTCCCTGCCCACTTACCATGTGGTACCCCTAAGGCTGCTTCTATCTTCTCTACAGATCCATTGGCCTGTTCTAATAAACAATCCATCTGCTCCTTAGGAATCACAAACTGACAGTTATCTGGGCGGCCTATCAGCGCTCTCCCATATTTGTCCAAAATATCCTTGGGCACTATATAAGAGGCTCCCTGTACAAAACTTCCCAAATGCACTGCTATATAATTGGGACAGAGATAGGAAGCCGGCTTAGGACGCTTTCCCTTACTCATCTTCATAAGTATAGCACTATCCGTCCCTTGCTGATAATGTACTCGCTGACATGTCTCCCACGAATCAGGAGCCAAAAACACCGCCTTACAATCCTCTACTCGGCTAAGGACAAAGGAGTTTCTCACCGCTTCCCTCCATAGGAGTTCCTGCTGTGCGTAGAGTTTCCCTACAAACAAAAGGGAAATAAAGAGTATTTTCTTTAAAACTGATTTCATATCATCTTTGTAGGCCCTACAAAATTACGTTTTTTCTTTCAAATGACCTCACTTTTTAATAAAAAAACTCCTATGGATTATACTATTTATTCCACAGGAGCTAAAATCTATTTTTAGTGCATTTGACTAAAAATCAACTTTGACATCTAATTTCTCAGCGATGATCTTATTGATATAGTCTGAGAGTGCGGGTATCTTGACGCTCTCCAATACTGTATTGGCAAAGGCATAGGTAAGCAGGGCAGCGGCTTCCTTCTTCCCAATTCCTCGTGTCTGTAAGTAAAACAGCGAATCGGGACTAAGTGAACCCACGGTACAGCCATGAGAGCACTTCACATCATCGGCAAAGATCTCCAATTGGGGTTTGGTATATACAGTTGCCTTTTCTGAAAGTAAAATATTGTCATTCTGCTGGTAAGCATTCGTTTTCTGAGCAATCTGATCGACCATGATTTTCCCATTGAAAACATTGGTTGCCTCCCCATTTACAATACTCTTATAGTCCTGATGGCTCTCACAATTAGGGTGCGCATGGTTTACCAAGGTATAATGATCGGTATGCTGCTGACCTTCGAGTATACTCAATCCCTTAAGGGTAGATTCCAAGTATTCCCCATGGTGATAGAAATTCAAGTTGTTACGGGTGAGTGTCCCTCCAAAAGAGAAGGTATGTACACTGGCATGGCTCTGCCCCTCTTGAGAGATATAAGTATTGTCTATCAAGGAGGCTTGGAGCGCATCATTCTGCAATTTGTAGTAGTCCAAATGCGCCTCTTTGGCTACAAATACTTCCGTTACGGCATTGGTCAACACCTGTGCTTGGGAGAGGTTGTGGTGCATCTCAATCACCTTCAGCTCTGCTCGTTCCCCTACCGAGATGATATTACGAGGCTGGAAACAAGTAGGTGTACCCACATCGCTCAAGTATAATAGCTGAATGGGCTTTTCCACTACCTTGCCCTTAGGCACTTCTATATATACCCCCTCGGCGGCATAAGCCGTATTAAGAGCGGTAAAGACATCGCCTTTCTCGGTAGCTGCATTAAAATATTTGCCCACAAAGTCAGCTCCTCCCTTGTGCAAAGCCTCCAACAGCGGCGTTACGGTGAAGTCGGCCACAGCGGCATCGGACATCTCAGAGCTAAAGAAGCCATTGACAAAGACCAAGAGATGGCTACCCTCTATCCTATAAGGGTGCAAGGCCTCTGCCGCTAGTGTCTTTTTAGCATGGGTAGGTTGCCACAACACGTAGTCAGTAGCCTGTACCCCATCGAGGGAAGTATACTTCCATGCCTCTATCTTCTTATGAGGGAAGCCATTAGAGACAAAGAAGCGCAAAGCCTCTTGGCGGATGTCCTTTAATATATCGTTTTGATGAGGAAACTGCGCAAAGGCTGCTTCCCATTTGTCTTTTAAATTAATCATTAGTTGTTCGTAATTAGTCGTTAGTCACTTGTCATTAGTCACTATTTAAGCCAATCATATCCTTTTTCTTCCAACTCCAAGGCGAGGTGTTTGTCCCCTGTTTTCACGATTTTACCATCGGAAAGCACATGGACATAGTCAGGAACGATGTAGTCCAAAAGGCGTTGGTAGTGAGTGATAACAATCACAGCGTTGTCCTTATTCTTGAGTTTGTTCACACCATTGGCCACAATGCGCAGCGCATCTATATCCAAGCCTGAATCCGTCTCGTCAAGGATCGCAATTTTAGGCTCTAGCATAGCCATTTGGAAGATTTCGTTGCGCTTCTTCTCCCCTCCAGAGAAGCCTTGGTTAAGGGAGCGTGCCAAAAAGTCAGGGTTGATTTCCAAGAGAGCAGCTTTTTCGCGTATCTTCTTAAGGAGTTCGCCGGCAGACATCTCAGGCAGTCCTTGTGCCTTGCGGCTCTCGTTGATTGCTGTTTTGATAAAGTTGGTTACTGATATACCAGGTATTTCCACGGGATACTGAAACGACATAAAGATACCCTTATGGGCACGCTCTTCAGGGGCATCCTCCAGGAGGCTTTCCCCGTTGAGGATCACATCCCCTTGAGTTACCTCAAAGTTCTCATTACCTGCAATTACGGAAGAGAGCGTAGATTTGCCCGCTCCGTTAGGCCCCATAATTGCATGTACTTCACCTGCTTTCACTTCTAAGTTGATTCCTTTAAGGATTTCCTTACCATCCACACCCGCGTGGAGATCTTTTATTATTAACATTCTTGATAATTTTATAGGTTGTTGTATCTTTTATTTTTTTTAATTCATTGTTTTGACTACAAAATGGTCAGGGATTTCGCTTAGGAAACAGGATTCGTTGCCTTTTTCTGTTATCAGGTAAAGCAAATCCTTGGCCCGTGTGATGGCTACATAGAATAAACGTCTTTCCTCTTCCATTAGTAGATCATGCTGAGTCGGTTTCACCACTTGGAAGATTCTATCTTCTAACCAAACATCAGGGAATCCCCCATACCCTTGAGTAAGTCCTATAATAAAGACAGCCTTAGCTTCCAACCCTTTTGCAGCATGAATAGTCTTATCTTGTACACTAATACGTTGGCTTCTGAAACGATTGCCATAGTTATAATACATTTTAGAGCGCCTGTACAAAAATAGTATATCATCCTTCTTATACCCCATATCAAGCAGCTTCCTAACTTCTTTCACTACGAAATTAATATTTTCATCCTCATCTTTGCCTGCAAAAATATTAACCCTTGTCTCTGATTTTTTATTAGCAAAGATCTCTTTTTCTACTTTGAACTTATTGTGCTTTATCACTTCATTACTTGCTCCAACAATGTGCTCGGTACTTCTATAATTTTGATCCAGCTTAATCACCTCTGCATTAGGAAAATATTTTTCAAAGTTCACTATATAATCCACATTAGACCCCCTAAAACCATAAATACTTTGCCAGTCATCTCCTACACAGAAGAGCTGATTATCAGGGGTAAGCATTCGCTTGAGCAAATCCACTTGCAGATTGTTCACATCCTGAAACTCATCTACCAGTATATACTTATACTGATGTTGGAATTTTTCCCTTATCTCTGCCCTGTGGTCAAATAAGCTTATTGTATTGATAATCATATCTTCAAAATCAAGATATGATTTATTCACGCAATAGGCCTGATATTTTTCCATTAAAGGAATTAACAGTTTATAAAAATCTCTTACGCGCTGATGAGGATCTTCTAAGGCTTTTTTCAACACACGCTCAGGAGAAAGATCTTCTGTTTTTATCATCTTTATCATACGCAAGACTTGAGCAAGAAAATCATTCACCTCTTTATGATAGGTATTGAGTTCTTCCTCGAAGCTCAAGGCTGTTTGACTCTGATAGTTGGCAGGAAGTCGGTTTTTAACAATTGTATCTAAGACTTCATTGAAAAGAGTGGAATCCTTAGCATGAATATCTTCATAGGTTTTAAAGAGCGTTTTATTAGCTTTTTTGTATTGCTCATCTTTCTCCGCTACCGCAACACTCTTATCACTTATATGCTCTAAATAGATATCCGCTTGAGGAATATAAAAATCAGGATGAAAATAGAAATCCTTACAACTCAGATAGGTCTCATACTTAAAGTCTATATTATGTCTATAGAGCCAATCGGCTATATAACGCTCTGATTTAGAACGCACTCTTGTACCATTCAGGGAGGTGTAATCCTTTTGTTTTTCATAGAAAGGCGACTCCTCTTTACCAACCTGACGATAATTTTTATCTACAAAATAATCAAGAATATAGCGCTTTAGGTCTAACAAATATCCTCTATCCTTTGAAAGTTCTATAAGTACCTTATGAGCCACCTCAAAATCAGTTTCAGGAGCATTATCATAGGTAGCATCAGCTTCTCCTCTATCCTTTTTGCTTTCCTCTATTACCTTAAATCGGTTATCAAACTCACTTACTCCATATTTGCGAAGTACATTATGACAGAAACTATGGAAGGTACTAATAGAAAGATTAGAAAGCCAACTATGCCTCTTTTTGAACTCCTCTCTGTATTTGTTTTTCTCCGCCAAGCCTATCTTAGGATTATTCATAATATATCTATATTCTTCTGCATTCTTACTAGCAAGGATCAGACGATCAATCATCTCATTAGCTGCGTTTTTTGTAAAGGTAATTACCAAAAGATTAGCAGGAGTTATTCTTTTTTCTCTCATTAAGTAGATGAGCTTCTCCAAAAGAGTTTTTGTTTTCCCAGATCCTGCTCCTGCAAGCACCAATAGGCGCTTACTTTCACTCTTTACGGCTTCTAATTGCTTAGTATTGAGCTGTTCTAGATTCATTTCCATAATATTATCATTCTATATTGGTTATTTTGTCAGTCAGAGAAAATATTGTCTATTCCTATTTGGAGCATAGAAAACTTTTCTGATGGAATATTTCCTTCTACTATATTCATTGTATTCAAACACTTACCACCCTTAAGCACATAGACCAATACATTTAAAGAGTTCTACGCGCTCCTTAAACTTCCACAACAGATAGTCTGCATAAGAATACACCCCATAGAGAGGATCTAACTGATTGATATTAGTGATTTCCATAGAAAATTATTCATTTCTTCTTATTTCATCAAAAATAGTATCATATACTACATCAAGTCCTTCACACAATCCCCATTCTAGCTTGTCTTCTACCACTTGCAGTTCTTCATAAGTAAGCCTTCTGCCTAATTTTTCTTCAGCCCAATGTTGTGCATCAGCTACAGTTATAACAAATAACGGTTTTTCTCCTTCCATAGTTTTATTTCAAGGTGCAAAGATACATCATTTCTTTTTGCTTTCCAAGAAAAAGACGATTTTATCTCTTATGATGATTAACTACTCTTTATACACATGCAAAGCATCGGCTTGGTGCAGTGGGGTGACGGTGATATCGGTAATCTGCACTTTATCGGGTAGATTGACAATATAGGCAATAGTATCGGCGATATCTTCAGCATAAAGGGGCGTGATGCCCTTATAGACATTATCGGCTTTCTCGGTATCGCCTTTGAAACGTACTTTGCTGAAGTTGGTCTCTACCAAGCCTGGTTTTACGGTCGTTACCTTGATTTTCTTGTCCAACAGCTCTATACGCATGGCATCGCTGAGGGCTTTTACAGCAAACTTAGTCGCACAATAGATACTACCATTGGGGTAGGCTATTTCCCCCGCTACCGATCCAATGTTCACAATCGTGCCCACCTTGTCAGTGGCGAGCATGAGTGGAATCACACTATTGGCTACATAAGTAAATCCTTTGATGTTGGTGTCGATCATCTGGTCAGCATCTTCCATGGCGTAGGTGTGCAGAGGTTGTAGCCCTACCGCTAAGCCCGCATTATTGATAAGAATCTCAATATGTCGCCATTTTTCAGGCAAAGACTGAATGCTTTTGGCTACTTCTTGGTAATGTCTCACATCAAATACCAAGGTGAAGACCTCCACAGCATATTCTTTCTCTAATTGGTATTTCAGCTGTGCCAACACCTCCGCACGGCGTGCACAGAGAATAAGGTTTGCACCCATTTGTGCCAGTTTTTCGGCTACTGCTCTGCCTATCCCACTGCTGGCACCTGAGATAAAAGCAATTTTTCCTTTGATACGATTTGTGTTCATATTGTTTTGCTATTTTAGATTGATTATCAATTCTATCTCCTAACATCAGGAGTGTCTTCACTTTGGGCATCCCAAAAGGCTTCATAGTTTTCTAAGCGTTTTAGTACAAGCGGGTACAGCTTTTCTGCTGTCGCAAAATCGGGGCATAGTTCTTTTCTTAGTGTATTCATTATTCTTCAAAAATTTTATTTGCTGGAAAGCGCAAATCGGGATAGGTAACCGATTGCACTTCGTCGGTTTCTAAAATAGGGGAAAGAGCTATATAGTTACCCTCACGATATAGGTAGATTTGTACTGTTTTATAGTAAGGGTCTACTACCCAATATTCAGGTACACCCTGCTCTTGATAGAGCTCAAACTTCAGCTTGGTATCGTTGTATTGGGTGCCTCGCGAAAGAATCTCAATAATGAGATTAGGGGCTCCTTCGCAGCCTCGCTGGGTGAGTTTCTGTCGGTCGCATATCACACAAATATCAGGCTGTACAACCGACTCCTTACCGTCTGCACTTTTGAAGAACACATCAAAAGGAGCGGAATAAATCTTGCATTTTTGTCCCTTAAAAAAAGGTATTAGTAGCTCGTTTAGGTTGGTAGAGATTTCTTGGTGAAACCTTGCTGGTGCTGGGCTCATTGCAAATATTTTCCCCTTGAAGAGCTGTATTTTCTCTTTGAGCTTCCAGAGCAGATAATCGGCATAGGTGTAAGTACCCAAAGGGTCTAACTGATTGATATGTGTAATTTCCATAGCTTTAAAAGTAAGGTTTTAGGACACAAAGATAAGGATAATTTGCTAATTGCCAAAATATCACTACCTTTGCCCTTAGAAAATAGAAAATGAAAAATCTAGAACTTAAAATCCCTCCTGTTGGAGCATGGCTTATCTGTGCCTTGACAATGTGGGGAATGGCTCGTCTATTACCTTTTGGTGCATTACCTCACTTACCCGTAGTGGCTATAGCTGTCGCAGGGATAGGTATAGGCGTTTCATTTGCAGGTGTTTGGAGCTTTCATAAGGCCCGCACTACTGTCAATCCTCTTGATCCATCACAAGCTACTCATTTTGTTTCTGAAGGTGTATACCAACTGAGCCGTAACCCTATGTATGTAGGCTTGGCTTGCTGTTTACTCGCTTGGGCAATATGGCTCTCTTATCTTTTAACTTGGATAGGAATCCCACTATTCATAGCCTATATGACACGCTTCCAAATCATTCCAGAAGAGCGCACCCTTAGACTGAAATTTGGCAAAGAATACGAAAACTATTGCTTGAAAGTACGCCGCTGGCTGTAAATCTAATTAGTACACTTCTTCTCTATTCTCTTGGCAAAGGTTTCTCCCATAATCTTGTAACAGTCTTGGATGAAAGGTAGTTTTTCAAATCCTCGGCTTTATCTTTTGTTCTTCTATTGCTTCGGTCATATTATTAATTTGTTAATGTACCAATTAGCTCATTACTCGTCATCATACGAAGTGTAATCCCATTCCAAGCCAAAGTTTTCCATAGCGTCTAAAAGAGTATCAAATAACTCTTGTTGAGTGCTGCCTATAAAAATAGCTGTGGCTCGGTTTGTAGTTTGATGTATGGCAAGGGTAATGACTATTTTAAAGTTCGCATCGGTGAAGGTGCGTTGCCCTTCCCAACTGAGGGAGGTAAGCTCAGTATATTGTTTTTCGATATGGGCAACTGCTTCTGTGGGTACTTCAAAGCCTTCCATATCCAAACCGCCCATTGCATTAGCGTTGTAAGGCAAGCCTCCCATCACACCATTGTAAATAGCCATGTACAACCAAAAGTCGGAGAGATTTTTGGTTTCTTGTATCCAATTGGGGTCGGTTGCGGAGCCGTAATTACCCCAAACGGGAGGGTTAGGGTTGTTTAAATCTTCTTTTCGAATTGCCCACATTACCACTCCTTGGTTTTCTTCACAAAAGCATAAGTAATCCCCTGCAAAATACAATTGCTGAGGTGTAGCCAAAGAGTTAAAGGATTGGTTTACACTTTTGGTTGCCCCTAACTCTAAGTAATACGCTCGGAACTCTTCAGGCAAGGTGATGAGTAAGCGTTTTTCAGCTTTTAATAGCTGTGTTTCCGAGAAGCCTTTACAGTCCTCTGGCATTAAATTGTATAGTTTTTTGATGTTGTCCATATCAATATTTTAACAAATAAAATCCCCATATCATATTGCTAAACTCCCCTGCTACAAAGCTGTGTGTTTCGCCATTTATCACTACTTTATAAAGACAAAAAGACCTTTCAACGTGATAGAGAGGGTCAGTTACTTTTACATATTCCCCCGTTTCTTGCCATTTGTAGGCAAAGATATTTACGCCAAAGAGTGTTACCTCACCTTCTATTCCTGATGTTTCAAACTGCCACATTTTTTGCTTGAATAATTTCATACTAAAAATACGAATCAATAGTTAAAATGTTAATCACTAACTTTCTAAGACGCAATAAATTGCGTCTCTACGCATACGCTGGCTAAGACAACTCCTGATGAGCGTAGTCCTTTGTAGAGACGCAATAAATTGCGTCTTAATGAATTGGACTATACAATTGTTTTTTTACTATTGATTCGCGTTAAAAATAATCATTAACATGAGTGTGATATAATAAAAGTGCTCACAGTTGGGTCTGTGAAACACAGATTTCACAGATTTTCTATTGTCGAACTCTTGTTATATCAGCATTGCAAAGATACGATTTTAAAACAATTGTTTGTTTGCTTTTTTTGTTGTATTTTTGCAAGGTCAAAGAATTCTTAGGAAGTCTTTGGCCTTTGGCTTTTATATTCGTATCTTTGCAGAGAATTTTAAAACTAATGAAATTAACTACATTAGGCTGTCATAGTGCTTCACCGAGGGATAAGGCACGTACCACTGCCCAGCTCTTGGAGATGCGAGGGCATCTCTTCCTTATTGATTGCGGGGAAGGAACACAAATGGCTCTGAGACAATCAGGGGCTAAGTTTGCCCGTATCAAGCATATCTTCATCTCTCACCTCCATGGTGATCATTTCTACGGATTGGCGGGGCTGATCTCTACCTTCCAGCTACAAGGCAGGGAGGCAGAACTACATATCCATGCTCCTAAGGGTGCCAAAGAGGCCATGCTGCTACTGCTGAAAGTCAGTGGCGCTCATATGGTCTTCCCCTTGTACTTCCATGAGCTGGAGAGCAAGGAAAGCGAAGTTATCTTTGAGGACGATAAGCTCTCGGTCACTACCATTCCCCTTGACCATCGTATCTATGCCAATGGCTTTTTGTTCAAAGAGAAAAACAAGGAACGCAAGCTCAATGCAGATGCTGTACAAGAATATGGTATTGACGTTTGCTATTATCAGAATATCAAGAATGGTAGGGACATTATTTTAGAGACAGGAGAGTGTATCCCCAATGAAGTACTGAGCTTCCCGCCTGCTCCTGCACAGAGCTATGCCTTTTGTAGTGATACCGCCTATTTGCCTAAGATTATCCCACTGATTGAGGGGGTACAAGTACTCTATCACGAGAGCACCTTCCTTGAGGATAACCATGCTTTGGCTGAGAAAACCAAGCACTCCACCGCCCTTGAAGCAGCCAAAATCGCTAAAGCCGCTAATGTACAAACCCTTATCTTAGGCCACTACTCCTCTCGCTATAAGGACAAACGGGTTTTTCAAGAAGAAGCCCAAACGATTTTCCCCAATACGCTACTGAGCGAAGACGGAAAAGAATTCCTCTTTAGTGAATAACGAATAGTGATTAGTGATTAGTGACTAAAAACTTAAAACTCAAAACTTAAAACTCAAAACTGAATATGTTATATCAACTACTCAAAAACACCCACTCACTGACTGCTTATATTGTCTTGGTAGTGCTTTGCTTTGCTGTAATCAATGCCGCTTTAGGTGTGTGGCAAAAACGTAAATATGAGAAAAAGGACTTGCGTATCAACTTGTTTGCTCTCATATTCACACACCTACAGGTTACCTTAGGGCTTATCCTCTATTTTGTAACCCCTCTTTTTCAAAGCTGGTCTGCTATGGGTGCAGGCGTGATGAAGGACGCTTACCTAAGAAAGATGCTTGTGGAGCACCCCTTCGGTATTGTGGCGGTAACCCTTATTACTATTGGCTGGTCACTACACAAAAAGCAGAAAACTGATATAGGCGCTTTCAAGCGTATCCTTATTTTCTATGGCATAGGATTACTGCTTATTTTGGGTGTATTGCCTTGGAAAACGTGGATGGCTGCCTTTTGATCATGAGCGAAACGGTAAAAACTTATACGGTAGAGGAAGCCAAGAGGCGTATGGAGCGCTATTGTGCCTATCAGGAACGTTGCCACAAAGAGGTCGTCACTAAGCTCCGACAGATGCGTATGATTCCCGAAGCGATAGATGTTATTGTAGCGTACCTTATTGAGGAAAATTTCCTCAATGAGGAACGCTTTGCTCGTAGCTATGCCAGAGGCAAATTCCGTTTCAAAAAGTGGGGACGCGTACGTATCACCCGCGAGCTGAAGTTTCGCGAGATCTCCCGCTACAATATAGCTTGTGCTATGGAGGAGATAGAGGACGATTATCAAGAGGTATTTGATACCTTGGCAGAGAAAAAGGCCAACACTATCACTGAGAAGAATATCCAAAAAGCACGCCGCAAGCTCGCTGACTACCTGCTCTACAAGGGCTGGGAGTCCTCCATGGTGTACGAAAAGACAGTAGAACTCTTTCCCTATGACGATTAATCCTCTTTTCCCCTATCCTAACATACATACTCATAAGGCAAAAAATAGTCAGGAGGTACAGAACTGCTTCCCTGAAGACACCTACGATGCGGGCGTATTCTCAGTAGGGATTCACCCTTGTTATATCAGTGGGGACGGCCAAGAGCAATGGGCGCAAGTACTTGAACGTGCCTCTCATCCGCTCTGTGTTGCCATAGGCGAATGCGGCTTGGACAAGCGTGCTGCTACGCCTTTGCCCGAGCAGACAGCTCTCTTTGAGCAACATATTGCTCTGGCCAAGCTGCTACATAAGCCGCTGATTATCCATTGTGTCAAGAGCTATGGGGAGCTTATCGGTTTGCGTAAGAAGAGCGGCGCCACAGGTCTGTGGATTCTCCATGGCTTTCACAAGAGTGAAGCCCTTGCCCATGAGCTATTAAAGGCAGGCATCAAGCTCTCTTTCAACATAACCCTATTGCATGACCCTCGCCTGAAACACTTAGTTGAGACGCTCCCCCGTGAGGATTTTTTCTTTGAAACAGACGAAAACAATGACTAATCACATGTATCGTATTCTTCTCTTGCTCTTATGTATAGGTAGCGGCTATGCTCAGGAGCTCCCCCAAAGCCCTATCTCTGCTGGTCGGGACACAGAGGTAGCAGCGTTCTTATTAGCCACCGAAAAGAACAACGCCTACCTTATCGCTGCCCCACGAAAAGCCCCTGAAAGCGGATATTGTATAACCTTAGTAATCCCTATTTTATGAAAGTGTATATTTTAGAAGACGAACCTAATATACTCCGTTATCTCATTTCCCTTGTAGAAAAGCTCCCTTTTGCTCAAACAGTAGGTTATAGCTCGAATATAGCTACTGCAAGGCAGGAGATTCCTGCCCTATCTCCCGAACTGGTACTCTCAGACATACAACTCTCAGATGGGAATAGTCTAACCCTTTTTTCCGAGATAGAAACAGAACACCTACAGCTTATCTTTATCACCGCCTATAGCCAGTTTGCCATAGAAGCACTGAACTTAGGTGCCTTTGCCTATTTGCTTAAGCCTATTGAGGAAACATTCTTTAACCAAACCCTGCTGAGATGTTATCAGAAGAAAGAGCAGTTCAAGGTCGCAGCCTCCCAGCTGCAACTTGCCTTACAATATATAGCCGATAAGAGTCAAATAAGTAGGATCTCTCTTTCTACCGCCGAAGGAATAGATGTAGTGCCTATAGAGAAGATTGTCTACTTGCAGAGCGATAAGGGCTATACCACTTTTTACCTTGACGACGGAAAGAAGATCTTGGTCAGCAAGGTCATCAAGGTATACGAAGGACTTTTGCCCTCCTCACAATTCGTACGCTCTCATCAGTCCTATTTGGTCAATGCTCGCTACGTGCGGAAGTATTACAAAGAGGGGGTTCTGGAGCTAACCACAGGCGAGCGTATCCCCGTGGCCGAACGCCGTAGAGAGCAGGTACAAAAGTGGTTAATGAAAAATGAATAAATAACCAACCTCTACTCTATAGATTCTTGTTTAGAGCTTCTAAAATAAACAATCTCTATACTTTTTTCTTTTTCATTTACATCAAAATAAATAAGAAACCTTCCTTTGAGAATTGTCCTACAATAGAGGTTTAGGCTTTTGCTATATCTCCCTACAAAGTAAGGATTGTTAGCCAAGTCATACTCTAATGCTTCTACAGCTTGTATGATCTTAGCTGAATAGGTAAAAGAACCATTGTGCTCATACCAATAATCAAGTGCATTGTGATAGTCGTTTTTGGCATCAATAGCCCATTTTACTTCCATATTTCTCTCTGGTTTCTTTTTGCAAATCCTGACTACTGATACTCATACCTTGTTGTATCTGCTCTCTTCCTTTCTCTATTTTCTGAATATCTTCCTCTGTCAGTTCTTCAAAAAAATCAGTTTCTTCTCCAAAAGAGACCTCTGTAGCAATTCCTCTAAGAAATCGTTCTATATAAGGCACATCTGACTCTTGCACCTTTGCTTGTAATAACACAGTGTTCATACATTCTTTATTAGGTATCAAAGTCTCCATTCTGATAGTATTTAAATCATGTGCAAAAGTACAAATTTAATTGTTAATTATCAAACTCTAAAAAATAAAAAGTGAAGCGTAAATAGTAAAGAGCATTTTTCACTTTTCGCTTATTTAGCTGCGAATATTTACCCCCCCTGCGAATATTGATTTGTTTTAGCATTTTAAGAATTTTCGTTTAATTTTGCTGCTTAATAACTCTAAATATAAGTCATTATGGGACTATTAGACAAGAATATCACCATTACATTCTTAGAAGGCAAGGTGCCTTTGCAAGACCTCTTTGAAGTCATCAAAGAAAAATTAGGCGACAAGTACAAAGTGGAGTTCATCAAAAAAGGCAATGCTGCCGCTCAGTTTTTGGGAACTTCTGCCTCAGAAGACCGTATCTTCGTGGCCAAAAACGCTTACCACCGTACTTTTATTACCGTAAAGCATGCTCCTATGACCGAGGACATGTCTCGCGAGGACACTTACTTAGGCTTTGACCGCTCTACTATGAAGTGGTGGCTCAAGGGACTCTACAACGAAGGCGGTATGATTGGCCGTTGGATTATCCAAACCATCTATGGTAGCAATTTAGATTTTGACGGAGATATTCTGGAGGCTATCAACAGCAAATACCCTGTACAACAGAAAGACCAAAACGTAGGCATCTCTGCCCTTTGGAAAAGAAACAAATAAAAATCCTTTACCCTATATGAAAAAACTCACCCTCTTAGTAGTAGCGATATTGGCACTTAGCTTTAGCAGTTGCGAATACCTCAGGCTTTGGAAAAATGCTATCTTCCCACCCGCTAAGTATGACCTTACCAAAGGGATTGTAGGAACTGACATGGAGAGCTACCCCCAATATATAGATGATATCCTAAAAGAACTGGTCGAAACCAATAGGCTTAAGTCCGCTGAAGATGCTGAATTCTATGCCATAGGTGCCAATGTGCTCCGTTTGGATCTAGATGAAGTAGCCAAGGCCTCCAAGGTATTGGTCAAGGTACTCACCAACGTAGAGGCAAGTGCTTTTCGGGTTTTCTATATAGATTGCGACAGCGACCGCAGTGTCTTCGGTGAGGAAGGCAGCTCTGCCTTTGTGCTCAAGCGAGACGATGAGACTGCGGCTACCTATGACGACTATAAGGACATACTGTTTCGCCTTTCCGATGTCAAGCCCCTTTTACAAAAGGTTCCCTCCATCCTGAAGAAAGCACTTCAAGAATCCGAGGAAAGTGCCTTTGTAACAAGCTGGGAGATCAGCCGTAACCACCAGACGAAAGCCTTTGAGATAGAAGTGCGTACCCAACCCATGGTGCTGGCAGCCCAAAAAACTACTTTCCGCTTCGATGCGGAAGGTACGCTAATAGACACTAAAAAACCAATCAAATTATAAAATGAAAAAAATCACCCTTTTATTAGGTATGGCACTTACTTTTGTGCTTACCTCTTGTAGCCTTATCTTTGGCAACAAAATGACCGAAAAAGACGGAATCAACGAAGCCAAAGCGATTTTGGAGAAGGAGCAACCTTTTGCAGGGAAGGAATTCTACAAAGTAGGCCTACACACAGGCAAACCCTTAGAAGATGCCTTCAAAGGACTTACTGCCGTTTTCAAAGATCCTGAAAATGAGGGTAAGTATATCTCTCAGGCTTATTGGAAAATAGGCAAACTACAGAACCCTCAAGAAGATTCTGTTAGTGATAACTTAACTCCTTTCAAAGTAGAAGAGATCAATACCGATATGGTGGTAAAAGATGCGGCCGAGCTTTATAAATTCCTTGAAAACAATGAAGAGTTAAAGGATTTCAATCGCTTCAACGTACGCGATATGACCATTATCAAGTGGAAAGGCCAATTCACCATCCTCTATAATGTAACTATGCGCGATAAGAGTGGTGGAACTACCTATTCTGGTAGGAAGAGAACCATTTCTTATTATGAAATTTCTGTCAGCAGAGACAACGATGGCAAATACATCATCGAAGATCAGGACTAATTGAGTGAAAAGTGAAGAGTGAAGAGTGAAAAGCGCTCTTCACTTTTTGTTTTTTACTTATTTTTCTGCGAATATTTACCCCCCCCCGCGAATATTGATTCTTTTACTTATAAGCGCTGAAATTATTTATCTTTGCCCAATAATATAAAATTGTTAGATAATGAAAAAGTTATTAACCATGGCAGGGATAGGCCTTGCCTTAGTTATAAGTAGCTGTAGTTCCCTCACTGGGAGCAAACTCACCAGTGCTGAAGGATTGGAAAAAGCCAAAAAACTCTTAGAGAAAGATCCTTATACAGGCAAGGCTTTCACTAAGGTAATGCTTTGGGCAGGACAACCTTTGGAAGAGAATTTTGAATCCGTAACCGCTCAGTATTTTGATGAGAAGCAAGGCAAAGACGTATCACAAAGAGCCTCCGAGGCAGGTCTTAGCTCCCCTGATGTTTCCACTGACGAACCCTCCAAAGCGGAAACCTTTACCCTCGCCGAAATTCCTTTTGACAAAGTACCTGCCCAGGTGGATAAGATGATAAAGTTCCTAAGTTCACAATCTGAATTAGAAGAAATGGAAGGCTATATCGTGCATTCCCTTGTCTTTACTAAGGAAAACGGACAGATAAAACAAAAATATGAAATCCAGTGCACTAAAAAAGGGGAAGGAAAATCCGTAGAAGGGCGTAATATTGTAACCAATTATTACCAATTCCATGTAACACCTACTGCTGACGGACAATATGAAGTTAGTGAGTGGTAGTATATAAGATTGTTTCACTAAAATCAAACTAATATGAGTCAAGAAATTCCACAAAGTTTGCCTGCTTATTTTGAGTCACATCCTGATCAGTTTGCCAAAAAGAATGACATTGCTAAGAAGGCTATTAACGGAATACTTTTTTTAGCATTCCTTGTACTGATAATTTATCCCGAAATTACCCCTGTAGGGGAGCTATGGGTGTGGCGTATTATTGCTGCCATAGGACTGGTATTCACTGGTTTAGGATTCTATATGGCCTATGATTACTATAATATCCAAACCAAAACGAAAATCAAACAAAAAGGGCATAAGAAATTTGATTCTGGCCATACCACCGTGGAGGAGTTGGCACGCCTTTTAGAACAAGGCAACTACCAAGAGTTGGCGAACCTTCCTTCCAAGAACAACCAACCCTTACAGATGTTCTCTTGGGAGGATAAGGACAACAAGACCTTCTATATCCTTTTGATGAAGTATTTTTCCCCATCGGATTTCAGAGGGGTTACTCCTGTGAAAGTGGTCTCTGGAGCGGACTATGACCGCTATAAGACCATTATCAGTGCGATTGATGGATACTAAGATAGTGACAAATGACAAGTGACAAATAACAGATTCTATAAAAAGTGCTTAATTTGTTGTTTGTCATTTGTTATTATTTTTGTACATTTGCAACGTAAAACAATGAGCTCCTATGGAAATCACCTCTTTAAATCAGTTAGACCTTGTCAATGGGATTTACTCCTATGCCGATTACTTAGTCTGGAAGATAAAGGAGCGTGTGGAGCTGCTCAAGGGAAAGATTCTTGAGATGTCCGCCCCCTCCCCTATCCATCAAGAGATTTCAGGTAACCTGCAAGGGGCTTTGTTTGTCTTCTTGAAAAACAGCAAGTGCAAACTATATACCGCTCCCTTTGATGTACGCTTCCCACAGAAAGGGGAAAGCCAAGTATATACAGTCGTACAACCTGACTTGTGTGTGGTCTGTGATTTTGAAAAAATAGACAGCAAAGGCTGTGTAGGTGCACCTGACTTAGTGGTTGAAATCCTTTCCCCTGGGAACTCTAAAAAAGAGATGAAAAGCAAGTTTGCCCTCTATCAAGAAGAAGGGGTTTGCGAATATTGGGTAGTTGATCCTGAGAGAGAACTTGTTTTTGTCTATGTGGCTGAGAACAAAAAGTTTAAACCCACTATACCCATTGCAGATGACTATGTATACTCCACTATTTTCCCTGATTTTAAGATACATACCTCTGACCTTTTCCATATAAAAAATTAATCATTCGTCATTAATCATTAATCATTATTTTATGACTTTATCCGATGCTAAAGAATATGTTCTCTACGAAGCGCGTAGAGAAAAGCGTATCACCCTAAGAAACCTTATTATCGTAGTGGTACTGATCCTTATAGGAATCATTTTGGCAGTGAAGTACCTGCTGCCTTTTCTAAGCCAACAGACTACCAATGTCCCTACTTATGTGAAATTCGTGCTGCCTTTGGCCTTGCTGCTCACTGCCGCTTATCCCCTTATACGGGTGTGGAAAATCCTTAAGCGTGGCGAGCAGGTAGAGGAGGCTTTCTCCCTAATCGGCCAAGGAGAAGAGTGCCGCATCGTCAGTGAGACAGATGATTACCTCACAGTTATTCCCTTTGGCAAACGCTCTCGTATCCAAATGGACCCTATCTCTTACTTAGGGGTATCCATTAAAAACAAAAACTACACCCTCCCTATCCACTATCGTGCAGGCTCAGCCGAGATCAAGCGTGTCCTTACTGGAGCCGATGAGGGGGCTTACAAGGAAGTGATGTACGAACTCTATAACAAACCGCAGTCCAACACCCTATTTGACAAGGCAGCAGTGAAAAGCCAAGCCGAAAGGGCACCTATCACGCTAAAACCTGTAGCCGAGTTCCGCTCCTTTGCTGAAAAGGAATTAGCCCCTACCCTTGCCTCTATGGAGAAAGGGCGTAGTGCAAGCCATGGAATGTTCAAGACTTCTACTATAGTCGCTGTGGCTTTTGTAGTGATAATGATGGTCTTGACCTTTACAGGTGTACTTAATTTCTCCTCTCAAACAAGTGTGCTGTACTTTATCATAGGTTTTGTAGTTTTTGGTTTCCTATTGAGCTTTATCTCTATGCAACAGGCTAAGAAAAAAATGGCAGGTGCGGAGGATTACACTCAGCTTAAGTCCAAGATTTTCAGCCGTGTGGTGCATTACATCAGCCCTGATTTTCAGTATATAGAAAAGGGACATATAGGCCTTGGTGACCTTCTCTCTTCCTTCCTTTTCCGCCAAGAGCGCTATGACCTTACAGGGGGCGACCAGATTGTAGGTCACTACAATGGGGTGCCTTTCCAGTCTTGTAATTTAGCGCTGACCTATCGCCCAACGGTTCGCAAGGAGAACGAGTCCGACCGAGTAGCTTTCTATGGAAATTACTTTGTGGCACGTTCGCCCAAGACTTTTGAGCACCCTATCGTGATACACCCTGTCAAGAGCTTTTTCGGTACGCTCAAGGACAATGATATAGCCGCTTACCTCAACACAGGGGGCGAGCGTATTCGCTTAGAAGACCCTGAGTTCCAAAAGATGTTTGAGGTATATTGCGATGACCAGATTACTGCCCGCTATGTGCTTACCCCTGCCTTTATGGAGCGCCTCAAAAAGCTCAATGAGCGCTACAAAGGCCAAGTATATATCGCTATCAACACCGACAACATCGTTATTGCGACCAACCGTGGCAATGTGCTCAATGTGGTAGATAGCCCTATCGGTGCCCTCTTCCAAAAAATAGACCTCAACTTAGTTACCCAAGTCTATGAGGAACTGGTAGAACAATTACAAATGATTGAAACCCTTAAACTTAGTGATTAGTAGTTAGTGATTAGTGGTCAGTAGTCAGTGGTCAGCCTCTAACAACTAAAAACTAACCACTGAAAGCTAACCACTAACAACTCAAAACTCAAAACTCCTTATGGTTACTTACATTTTACTCGGTGTAGGAGTGGTAGTACTCTTATACATTGTCTTGGTTTTTAATAAGATAGCCAAGCGAAAAAACCAGATACAGAATGCTATTTCCTCGTTGGATTCGCTTTTTATCCAGCGAGCAGAGCTTATTCCAAACCTTATTGAAACGACCAAGCAGTATATGAACTATGAGCAGGAGACCTTAGCCCAAATCACCGAGCTGCGTACCCCTGTGGTCACTGAAAAACAAAACCCCTACCTGCAACCAGAGAAGGGGAACAAGATGCTGATGAATGTCATGGCACGTGCTGAGGAATACCCTGAGCTAAAGGCTAACCAACAGTTCCTACATCTGCAACATGCTTTCACTGAGTGTGAGGAGCAACTTGCCGCAGGTCGGCGCTACCTGAGTGCCTCCATCACCGACTACAACGATGCCATTGTGACCTTCCCAGCCAATCTGCTGGCGGGACTCTTCGGTTTTACTACTTACCAATGGCAATACGCCACTCAAAAACAGCGTGAAGCGATTGATGCGAAAGAACTCTTCAAATAATGATTAATGCCAATAATGATTAATGATTATCATTATTGGCATTAATTATTGCTGGCATTATTGGCATTAATCATTATTTCACTGCTATGCAGGAGATTTCCACAGCTACACCTTTAGGAAGTTTGGCAACTTGGTAGGTTTCACGGGCAGGAGCTCCCTCACCGAAATAACCGCCATAGATTTCATTTACCTTGGCAAAATTGCCCAAATCGTCCAAGAGAATCGTGGTTTTCACCACTTGGTCAAAGGTATAACCAGCCTCTTCCAAAATTGCTTTAAGGCTCTGCATCACTTGTTTGGCTTGGGGTTCTATGCCTCCAGCAACTACCTCGCCTGTGGCAGGGTCAATAGGAATCTGTCCAGAAACATAGAGGGTGCCATTGGCTTCAATGGCTTGACTGTAAGGGCCTATCGGAGCAGGCGCCTTAGAAGAAAGAATAACTTTTTTCATTATTTAAAGAATTATAGGGTGTTTAGATAGTGACTAATGATAAGTGACAAGTGACTAATCCACTGTGGTATTGGTCATTAGTCGTTAGTCACTTGTCATTAGTCACTTGTCACTTGTCACTTGTCGTTAGTTACTAATTAAGTGTTCTATCTGGTGATTTGTTTTTCTCCCATTTCAGGTCGGAGAGCATAGAGGCCTTTATCCCTATGAAGAAGTGCCATGAATTGCGGTCGCCAAAGGGTGAAAAGCTAAAGGACATACGGAAACTGTTCAAGTCTCGCTCGAAACGGAACTGGGTATAGGTAACCCCCTTATCCTTGAAATCATACCCTGAGGACATCCCTACTCGGAACTTAGGCGTTAGGTCTATATTACCCGACACCATAAGAGAGTTACTAGATATCATAGGGTTACGATTGGTATTGCTATACGAAAGCGAATAGGCAAGGGTCAAGTCCCACGGCATAGAAGCATTGAACAAACGTGTACCTTGCTCCTTTTCCTTGTCTTTGTCATTGGGGTCATCTTCCTTCATGGGTTTGCTCAGATCGGTATTCATAGCCGATCCGAAGAGATCATCGGCACGCCCTCCCGAAGCGGTATTATCCGTATTCTTGCCTTTCTTAAAGTTCTTGCTGGAGAAGGCATAGTTCAGGGTCATATTGGCATTGGTAAAGCGAAAGAGACTCCCTCCGTTGTTGATATTGAACTTGTCCAATTGTCGCCCATTGATATCTATAGCATAAGGGTTAAAGGTTGCTCCAAAATTCACCCCTAACTTATTGTCAAACAGCTGCGTTCCCCCTGTCATATTCAGCGGGGAAAAGCGTTTGGTAACCAGGTCATACCCCGAAGAAAAGTTAAGGCTATTGAGCAACATCACCTTCTTAGGTTTGGCCTCCGCCAGTGAATCCTTGCCCTTCTCGCGCACCTTAGCCTCAAAGGTATTGCTTAGGGAAAAACTCAGCGAACTGGACTCATTGCGACCAGGCGCCCCATAGAGTCCCCCTTCAAAACGGCTATAATCGCGTTTAGTACCAAAGGCATCGGCTATATAGTAGTCGTAATACTTATCAAACGAAGGCGTATAGCCATAATTCACCGAAGGGCGCATCACATGCCTAATGGCCTGTATTTTCTTATCCTTTCCAAAATCAAAAGTCCCATAGATGGTCGTTCCCAGTCCCGCCCCAAAGTTATAGGTCATATAGCGATGAAAGCCATTGATGGTATCCTTAGTGGTCTTGTTGGTCAGTTCGTCATAATCGCGGTACTTGACGGTCTTGAACTGCCAAGTCTCGTTGATAGAGGAGTTAAGCGATACACTGACAAACTTGAGCACCTTGAAGTTGGTTGAGATAGGGATACTATGGCGAAAACCCGTTTGTCCTTTGGCAAACATGGTTTGGGAAAAGAAATCCCTGTCGGTAGTGTTGTAGCGGTTATCCCCCTGTAAGCTATAGTTGAAGTTGATGTTCTGTATCAGTCCCTTCTTGCTCATTCCACGCTTTACAAAGGGGTAGATACGCTCCATACTCACCCGCAAGGCAGGCAAGGTCATCTGGATACTCTGCGTATTGGTATTCTGTGAGTGAGAGGCCGTAAGTGACAGATTCACCGACGGATAGGACGGAAATGTACGCGAATAGGAGATGGACGAGGAAAGCGTATTGTTCAGGAAGTTGGACGAGTTCTCTTGGTTATACGAATTCTTATAGTAAGTGGAGCTACCCAAATTCACCGATGAGGAGAAAGTGGAGAGCGGACTGGACTTAGTATCTTGAGAATGAGACCACTGTATATTATAAATCGAGCTACGGCTGTAATCGGGGAAACCGCGCTGGCTATAGATAAGATTTTCATAACGCACGCTTAGGTTGCCCGAATACTTATAGCGCTTGCGATAAGTAGAAGCCCCCCTAAGACCATAGCTCCCATTGGTATAGTAATCTCCCGTCAGCGCCAAATCCACATAGTCGGAAATCACAAAGTAGTAGCCCCCATTCTGGATATAGTACCCCCTATCATTGACCTCTCCAAAGGTAGGGAAGAGCAAGCCCGAAGTACGTGATTCTACCATAGGGTAATAAGCAAAAGGCAGTGCAATAGGCGTAGGCACATTGGAGATATACATATTGCTAAAGCCTGCTACAATTTTCTTTTTAGGGACAAACTTAGCTTTGCGCAAGCGGATATAATAGTCTGGATCGGTAAGGTCTTCGGCAGTGGTAATCATACCCTCCTTGAAGAAATAAGTAGAGTCATTCTCTTTTTTGATAATCTCGGCACGTATTTTGTTCTCGTCCTGAGTGGTATAGGCGTTGCGGATAATGGCCTTTTTGGTTACATAGTTAAAGCGAATAGAATCAGGCTCAATCACCTGCTCCGCCTGCTTGAACACTGGCGCCTGCACCAGCTCACCCACACTGTCCTTGATACGCCCAGCGTAGGCCTCTCGCTTCTGATAGTCAATCACGCTGATACCCGCCTTAAGATCGGTATCCTCGTAAGTAATCTGAGACTCATCGTATAGTAACACCCTGTTGAGCGGCTTGCTAATGACCACACAATCCTTGGCATGATAGCGCACCACATCGGTAAGCATGGCAGGACTTTTGCGCAGCGAATCCATCTTGAGTGTATCGGCAACCTTGCTAAGGGACGGGGTAAGGGTATCTGTCTTTGAAGTAAGCGTATCTTTCTTTCGAAACTGAGGTTTCACAAGGGAATCACTTGGCTTTAGGAGCGTATCCAAGGGAGGGAGTATAGGAGGCGTAGGGGTATGACCCGCCTGAGACATTTTCAACTCTTGTTGGGCTGAAAGTCCTATAAAGCAGGCAATCAAACTCAGGAATAAGGTATATTTTTTGTATATTTGCAAAATATAAGCAAGCCAGTGTGATTGTTCAACATTTTTTTTTACCTTTGCATTTTGAAAATCAAAGATTTAAGCAATAGGTAAAGACTTTATTTTCAGAGGTCAAACTTACGGATATTTTTTGTATCTCAAAAGAGATAAAGGAAGTTTGTGAATGTTTTTAAAGAAATTTTATAATTAATGAAAAAATATTTTTTCTATATCTTTTTATCCTTTTCCCTCTCTGCCTTGGCGCAGACAGAGACTTTTAAAATCGTCTTAGATGCAGGACATGGCGGAAAAGACCCAGGGAAAGTACATAAGAAAATATTTGAAAAGGATATTGTCCTGAAAATCATTTTGCTCATAGGTAAGGAATTAGAAAAAGACCCTTTATTCAAGGTTACCTACACCCGTAAGGACGACCGCTTTATTGAGCTATACGAGCGCGGAGCTATTGCCAATAAGGCCAAGGCTGACCTCTTCGTATCGGTACACTGCAATTCTTCTCCCAGCAAGGACGCCCATGGATCGGAGTCCTATGTATTGGGGTTACATGCCAATGATATCAACTTTGAAGTAGCCAAGGAAGAAAACCAAGTAATCTTCCTCGAAAAGGACTATAAGGAGCGTTACGCAGGCTATGATATCAACTCCCCAGAGTCCTTCATAGGGCTTTCTATCATGCAGGAGGAGTACCTCGAACAGAGTATCCAAGCGGCCAAGCGGGTACAATCCTCTTTAGCAGAGAACACCCAGCGCCGCGATCGTGGGGTAAAGCAGGCAGGCTTCATCGTCCTACACCAAACGTATATGCCCGCTATGCTCATAGAAACGGGATTCTTGAGTAACCAAGAGGAGCGCGATTACCTCAACTCCGCCACAGGACAACAACAGATTGCCTCCAGCATCGTTAAGGCCATTAAGAGCTATTATAATTGGCTAAAGAATAATAGCCAACTAAGCAAAGAAGCGGTCGCTGCCGCCAATGGCGATCTCTTCTATCGCATACAAATAGCCACTAGCAATAAGGACTTACCCGCAGTCCCTTCCAACTTCAAAGGACTTAGCCCCATTCTCAAAGAGAAGATTGGCAATGCCTTCCGCTACTATTACGGCAAAGAAACCGACCTGAAGAAGATAGAAAACCTTCTGCAACTGGCCAAGAAAAAAGGCTTTACCGACGCTTTTATCGTAACTTTTATCCGTGGGAAAAGAGCAAACTAAAGGAGTGAAAAGTGAAAAGTGAAAAACTAACAACTAACCGCCACTAAAACTGTGAATAAAAATGAACTTAAAGATGTCCTTTGCGGAGCGAGCCAAGTTAGCTATGGAACTCCTATCCAAGCAATCGCCCGTTACCTTAAAAGAAGCGAAAGCTCAAGCCATAAGAGTGAAAAATCGAAGTCAATCAAAGAAGAAGAAACAGAGAGACTCTGTCAGTGGATAGAGATTTGTAGTCAGTAATCAGACTCTGACCACTAACCAGTGAAAACTAACCACTAACCACTGACCACTAACCACTAATTTTTCTTGGTAATTAGCCTTTAAAATCGTATCTTTGCGAAAAGCAGTAAAGACTAAAGAAATGAACAACGCTGAACTTATTCTCTCTGGAGAGGGACGTATCTATCACCTGAATATTCATGCTGAGGATATCGCCCCTAGAATTCTTTTGGTTGGCGACCCGCAGCGGGTACCTGTGGTGAGTGCCCATTTTGACAAAGTGGAATTTACCGCCCACAAGCGCGAGTTTGTAACCCATACTGGCTACTTGGGCGGCAAACGTATCTCAGTGGTTTCCACAGGAATAGGCCCTGATAACATCGATATTGTTCTAAGCGAACTAGATGCACTCTTCAATATTGACTTCAAGCAAAGAGCCCCCAAGGAAGTACATACGCCCTTGACTTTCATTCGATTGGGAACCTCAGGGAGTCTGCAAGCAGATATTCCCGTAGATAGCATTGTCCTTTCCTCTTTTGGCTTGGGTATGGACAACATGCTACACTCCTACAAAGACAGCCCCAAGGTGCGTGAAAGGGCTATGGAAGAGGCCTTTATCTCCCATACACAATGGCTCATGGACAAAGGGCATCCCTATATCGTAAAAGGAAGCGAGGCGCTCCTTGAGAAGCTATACACCCCTGCCGTATTCAAGGGGATCACTGGTACCGCTCCAGGGTTCTATGGCCCACAAGGAAGAAAACTGCGCCTTGCCCCCCAAGACGAACAACTCAATGAGAAATTAGCTTCTTATACCTTTGAAGGGCATCGTATTACCAATATGGAGATGGAAACCGCCGCTATCTATGGCCTCAGCAGACTCTTAGGTCACCAAGCGCTATCTATGAACGCTATCATCGCCAACCGTCCCTTAGGTACATTCTCTGCCGATCCTGGAAAGGCCGTGGAGAAACTTATACAATATGCACTCTCTATAGTGACCAATGACAAGTGACTAGTGACTAACGACAAGTGACTAGTGACTAACGACAAGTGATTAATAATAAAAAAATCCTCACTATGGTGAGGATTTTTACTTAAAACTAACTGATTTCTAATGAGGTTAAAACAACTGATATAAAAACACTAAAAAAGAACTTGCTCATTAGAAAAAACGTAATGGAAATGAAATACTAAAAACATTCCTTTACAGGCGGACTTTTACATCCAAACAACAACAGTGCAAAGATATAACTTTTTCCCGAATAAACAAGCGTTATTTTTAATTATTTTAAATAAAAGTTTTTATTTGTTGATTATCAATTAGTTATACTCTAATCTTATTTCCTCTTTTCTCTCACTGCGTGCGCATGAAAACAAAAAATATTTTTATTTTCCCCTAAGATATTGTACTTTTGCACTTAGAAGTGATCACAGCAGATGAAAAGACTTGATTTTTTAGATTTTCTCAAGAGTTACGCCTTTGTTATTGGGGTAATGAAGTCCTTTGCTATACTCTCTTGCGCTATAGCAGGGTGGTTGTTAGGCAATGTATCGGCGGGACTTACTGCGGCTACGACCATTATCATGATTGCCCCCAGCGATATCCCTGGTAACCGCAAGCACCACTTAGGCGGGATTGTCATCGCTACCCTCTTTGTAGCTATTAGCTCCGTATCGATGAATTTCGTTCATGCCTATGGTTCGCTCTGGCAGCTGCTTACGGTCATGGCTATACTTACCTTTTGCTATGCTTATATCTCTCTCTATGGGGCGAGGGCGGCAATGGTCTCTATTGCTGGGATCTTCACACTCACCTTGGCTTTAGTGCGCCCTTTAGAGGGTATCCATATTCTCTACAATGCACTGTATATATTTTTGGCAGGGGCTTGGTATATCTTTTTAGTTCGGGTACTGATGTGGATACGTCCGCGCCAATACAGCGAACAGCTCTTGGCTATGTGTATGACCCTTACGGCCAAATATTTGCAAACACGCGCCTTGCTCATTCGAGATACTGCTCACCGCGTGGCCAACAAGCAGGTACTCCTTTCCCTACAATCCTCCCTCAATGAGGAATATGAGAAGCTACGCGCGGTGCTGCTCGACTCCCGCTCTAAATCAGGTAAGACCAACTACCTACAGCGCCAGTTCCTCATCTTTATCGAGATGGTGGATATTTTCGAGCTGGCCATTGCCAACCCTATTCCCTACGAAAAGGTGGATAAATATGCTGAAAAGGACGCTGTTTTCTTTGAGAAATATACGCATTTCTTAGAGGAAATCTCCCAGATACTCCTTAAAATGGCCGAGTATATAGGGGAAAGGAAGAAAGGCACCTTCTCCATTAGTCTCAAGAGTCTTTTAGAAAAGCAATTGGAGTTCAAGCAGGCTTATATTTCTATTAGCCAAGAAGGGTCTTTCTCTGAAGAACAGATGCTTTTGGAGAAAATGTACCACTATCTGGCCAAGCAAACCCAAAATATCTACAACGTACAGCAGATATTCAATAATTACTATACCCAAGAGGTGAGTTTTCGCGATGAGAAGAGTTACCGCCGCTTTGTCAGTGCCGACAACTACTCTATCAAGCGCCTGGCCGACCACTTTTCTTTTCAGTCGTCCTTCTTCCGACATGCCTTGCGCCTTGCCATTGTTACAGTCATTGGTTATCTGATTGGGGACGCCTTTAAGGTACAGAACCCCCACTGGATTCTCTTTACCGTGTATGTGATCATGCGCCCTGGTTATGGGCTGACCCTCAAGCGCTCCAAGGATAGGGCTTTGGGCACGCTCATCGGGGCAGGATTTGCTTTTGCCTTGGTCTATATCTGTCAGTTTGTCCTACACTTGGATCACGAGATTTACAAATATATCTATGGGCTAACCATTCTCATGAGTATGCCCTTTGGTTATGGGCTATTGCAGGAGAATTTTAGTATGAGTGCGATCTTCCTCACTCTATACATTGTATTGGCCTACGCTCTTTTTGTTCCTGATGCGATGAGTGTGGTGCAATACCGCGTAGTGGATACGCTAATTGCCTTTGCCCTTTCGGTGAGTGCCAATTACCTGCTCTTCCCCTCATGGGAGCATAAGAACTATAACCTGCTGATTGTCAAAAGTCTTAGAGCGAATTTGGGCTATACCAATGAGCTAATCAAGCGTGCAGACAACCCTGAAATCACTACCGAGTACAAGGTAGCTCGTAAGAAGGCTTTCCTAGCCTTGGCCAACCTGAACGCGGGCTTGCAGCGTATGCTTCAAGAGCCTAAGTCTCAACGGAAGAACTACACTGTCTGCAACGAAATACAGGTACTTCAGCAGGATTTTCTTTCCTGTGTAGCAACCCTTAGCACTCAGCTCAGTGAGACGCCCTCTCCTATTGTACGCGATCTCTTTGTTCGCGCCATACAGGAGATACAGCACAAGCTCCAGCACTGTGTAGCCCTCTTGGACGGCAAGCTCGATGAGGAGATACGCCCCTTTGACCCCAAGGTCTTCTACGAAATCCGACAGACGACCCTTGAGCTATTTGCCGAGCAAGGCAAAACCCCTCGTGCCGATAACCCCTTAGCCGCCATTCGCCCCCAAGAGATGCTCTTTTTTACCGAACAACTCAACTACCTAAGGGAACTGACGGAGAATATTGAGAAAATGATTGCTTCAATCGTTAAGGGGTGATGATTATATAGGTTCAATAATACAAATGTAATCTTAATGATTAAACATATGGATAGTTTTAGAGACAAACATTTAAGAGGAATATGCAAAGATGACTATGTATATAAATATATTCCTTTTAAATATTTAAAAGCAATGCTTCAGAGTAGAACACTAAGAATTAATAAGGTTTTAACATGGGAAGATCCTTATGAAAATTTTTTTTTGAAATCTGATTTTAATACTTATTCTCCCTTTTATAATCAAAATATCCCTGTTGCTACACAAAACCTAATAGATAGGATATATGGACAAAGCTGGACTTCTCTTGAAGAGTCTGATGCTATGTGGCGAATTTATTCAAATGTGAAAGATTTAGACTTTATTGCAATACGACTTAAAATAAAGGTTGACAATTTATTTAATATAGTTTACACTGATGATGATTGTATGGCTACAACAAGCATTGGAAGAGTTAATTATAAAACTGATAAAGAGATAAACCAATGGTTAGATAATATAAAAGATAATACTGATATAATTTCTGACTTTCATAAATATGTTAAAGATTGCCTTCTTATAAAAAGAAAACCTTTTTCTCATGAAGAAGAAGTAAGGATCATTATTTGTAACGGGACAAGTGGTACGGCTAAAGATTTTTTGGAATTCGATATAAAAGACTTATCTGTCTTTGAAGAATTTGTAATAGAGCCAAGATTAGAGCAGGATTGTGTCGAACTAATTACTCAGAGAATTGAAAAATTAGGCATTGATAGATCTAAGATTAGAAAATCTAAACTATACGATTTCCAACCTACAAAATTAACCATTTAATTAATGAGTATAATATAAGTAAATTATAATTTCCTCATATTCTTCTACGGATTCTATAGATAGATTGGCTATAGGAACATTTGATTTAAAGACAAACAAAACCTCCTCCCTACAATAACTTATGCAAATTGTAGCAGTATAATTACACAATCACAGAAATACCATACAATCCATAAGAAATCCTTATTATATCGGACTCAAACTTAATTGGATGGTATTTGGTCAGCTATATCTATAATTTTTTTTAGTAATTCGTTGAATTTGTTATAAGTATACCATTCGGGACCTGATTTTAATTCCTTTTCTCTCTCTTCAATAGATTCTTGTAGTTGTCTATAAAATACTATTTCTGATCTTAATATAACAGAAGAATACGTGATTCTATCCTTTATCAAATCTGAAATATTCTGTCTTAAACGAATATTTTTATTATAAAAATCAAAGATTAACAGACTATCAATATATGTAAAAATAGGAATATTGTTATATTCTTCTTTTACTTTCTGACACCAAAGTTCAAAATCTGTTTCTAACAATACACTATCTTTTCTATATTTTTCTTCTTCTTTCTCTTTATTTATAGCAAGACAATACTCTATAATTCCTTCTATATTATTTTGTTTGTCTGATTTTTCAAAATAGGGTAACCTTCTGAATAAGTCAGGATTGTATGTAAACCTATCCTTCCCCTTTTCTATTCCTCTGATTATCCTTTCTTTCAAGTCTTCCTCTGCTATTCCTAAAGGATTATTATATTTTATGACATGATTATATATTCCTACATAATCTTCTAATCTATAGTCTCCTATATCTACATATTCTAGCATTTTATATAGTAGTTTCTTATACTCTTCATTTGAAATTTCAAAGATATAGTCACTATTAATCTCATTATATACTTTATAAGATTCTGAGATATCTTGCCCTTCTACTATTCCACTTTTTTCTTTTACTTCTTTTTCAAATAGTGTGGAATCAAAAGTGTTTATTCCTACTATGTAATCAAAAATGGATTCATAAAATTCATAATCATAATGCCCATAGTATTTATATTTAAGCTTACTAGGGTCTGTTTTTTCTCCCTTCTTAACTTTTACAGAGATATCTTTATCCTCTTCAATAGAGTCTTCTCCTTCATCTCTAATAAAATCCAAAAAAGGCCATAATTCATAACTCATAGTTTCTTTATCTTCTTTCGAACACCTTGCCCGTTTAAATTCAATAGCTATAGCTATTGTAAACAAAAGTGTTCTTTTTAAGATGTTATTTTTATTAGATTGTATATATCCAATATGAGGAGCTATGATTCCTATTTGTGAAAAAATATCATGATAATAACTTAAGATAAATTTTAAAGTGCGTATATTTTTGTAGTCTTGGAAAAAGCTACAGATAAACTCTTTTTCTTTTTGTAAGAATTTTGTATATTCTGAGAAACTTTGAAACTCATTTTGTATAAGAATATCAAAAACTTCTTCTATGTTAATCTTATACTCTATTTCTCTACCTATCAGTTTTTCTTTTATCTCATCAAAACTTTCATCTTTTATTTTGTCAGTATTTGCTATGATAATTGTTTTTAGATTGTTGTTTTCAGTAAGGTTATTTATATAACCTATGAGGCTATCTATGGGGAAAGTTTTGCTTATTCTTTCTAAGTCATCAAAACAAATAACAAGGTTATTTGTTCCTGAGTCTATTACATCACTATTAGGAATTTCGGGGATATATTCTTTTATTTTAGGGATACTTAAAAAGAGTTTAAAGATTTCCTTCCCCCATTTTACTTCTTTGTTTAAGGAGGGGTATAGTTCCGCTACAATTCTTCTTTCTATATCATCTATATTTGTAACGCCTGATAGAGAGACTCTAATAGGTTTGTATTTGACACTTTCATTTTCTTTAATGCTTGTTCCCTTTATTTCTTCACTCAGTTTATTATCAAAGAAATAGGTTTTGCCTACGCCCCATTCTCCTGTGATGAGGAGGGCGTTATTGGTTTCTCGTGTGAGGTAGTCTTTGACTATATTGATGATCTTTTGCATAGGTTCTTCTATAATATTGTATTGCGGTTTCTTTCTTCCAAAGAGAAATAACAACCAACGAGTTATAAGTTTTTTTTACAATTTCTTTAAGTTTCTCTATCCCTACCTATTATAATATTCTATTTCATAGAGATTGCAAAATACTAATTTTTATAACTCAAAAGAAAAAATTTATATTTTTTTGAGTGGTCAAAATGTGTCCTTTTGTTAATTTGTTAATTCGCTAATGAATTTATATTTCAATTGGCTGTTCATTAAAAACCAATGTTCACTAAAAATGAACATGCAAAATTAGTGAACATTTTTATTTTATACAATAAGGGTAAATTGCTATTTGTCTCTATATGGTTAAAACTTCGGTTTGAGGCTATACTTGAGGTAGAATTTCTCAATGATATCTTCTACTTCATCGGCAGTATCTACAATTCTGAAGATATCCATATCCTTAGCGGCGATGTTGCCGAACTTGTCCAAGAGGACTTCCTTGATCCATGCTACCAATCCACTCCAGAACTCGGAGCCTACCAAGATGATAGGGAAAGGTTCTATCTTAGTGGTCTGAATCAGGGTAATAGCTTCAAAAAGTTCGTCCATAGTACCAAAACCTCCTGGGAAAACGACAAAGGCTTGGGAGTAGCGGACAAACATGACCTTGCGAGCAAAAAAATAGTTGAAATGCAAGTTCTTATCTCTGTCTATATAGGGGTTGTCGTGTTGCTCAAAGGGGAGTTCTATATTGATTCCTACCGAAGCCCCCTCGCCCTGAGTAGCGCCTTTGTTGGCTGCTTCCATGATCCCTGGGCCTCCGCCTGTGATCACTCCAAAGCCCATGCCTACAATACGCTCGGCAATCTCTGTGGCCAAGTTGTAATACTTGCTATCGGGCTGGATACGGGCAGAGCCAAAAATGGAAATACAAGGGCCTATAGCACTAAGGCGTTCGTAGCCTGTAACAAATTCGCTCATGATCTTGAAGATCCCCCAAGCATCATGTTGTTGTAATTGAAATTCTTCAAATTGTCGTTTTTTTGTCATCTTTTATAATTGTTAATTATTAATTGTCAATTGTTAATTCAAGTTTCCCATGCTGGCGCGAGCTTGCTGCTCATGCCTATAATGAACTTATTTAAGTTTCGCAAGTTGTTTTTAGGTTGCTATTGAAATTGCAAGTAACTGATAAACAATTATTTGTAAAAACCTCCCCCCAACCCCCCTCCAAAGGGGGAGCTTTAAGGGCGTTGAAATGGTCTAATTTGTTTATTAAATTAGAAAATTTCCCTTTTATAACTTATTGAACCTCTATTACTTACTAACTCCCCCCTTGAGGGGGGGGTAGGGGGGATGTTTTGAGAAT
>NZ_ALNN01000061.1:0-15259 GCF_000293175.1 Capnocytophaga sp. CM59 | reverse complement strand
TTTTTACTTCATCATACTTTTTAAATCACCTCCGTTTTTCTTAACCCAATAATAATATTCTACAGAGCAGATAAAAAGATTTCATATTTAGAAAAACTTTTAGAAATAGTATTGTAGTTTTGCATGAAATTTGAGGCAATAACTAATGACTAATCACTAACAACTAACAACTACATTGGATACAAAAGAAATTTTAAAAAAAGTACGTAAGATAGAGATAAAGACCAAGAAATTGAGCGATAATATCTTTGGAGGGGAATATCATTCGGCGTTTAAGGGACGTGGAATGACCTTTAGCGAGGTGCGCCCTTATCAATATGGAGATGATATTCGCAATATTGATTGGAATGTAACGGCACGCTACAATGAGACCTATGTAAAGGTCTTCGAAGAGGAGCGCGAACTGACCCTGATGCTACTGGTGGATGTCAGTGGGAGTGAACTCTTTGGATCTCTGCAACAGTTTAAGAATGAGATCCTAACCGAGATAGCGGCTACTTTGGCCTTTTCGGCCTTGCAGAACAATGACAAAACAGGGCTGATTCTCTTCTCTGACCAGATAGAACTATATATCCCGCCTAAAAAAGGCAAGTCACATATCCTACGTATCATACGCGAACTCATAGAGTTTCAGCCTAAAAACAGGCATACCGATATAGCCAAAGCCTTTGAGTTTCTCAACAAGGTAACCAAGAAAAAGACCATCGCCTTTGTGTTATCGGACTTTATAGGAAGCAATTACCAAAAGCCTCTACAGATAGCCGCACGCAAGCACGACCTTACCGGTATTCGCCTATATGACCCCAGAGAGATGAGTTTGCCGAATGTGGGGCTTATATTGGCCAAAGATGCCGAGAGTGGGGAGCTTTCTTATCTGGATACTACCTCTTCGGCAGTGCGCAAAGCCTATGAGCGTTTTTATAAGGAACGTACCGATTATTTTGAAACCACTTTCCGACGCTTAGGGGCAGGCGTGCTTCAATGCCGTACTGATGAGAGTTATACAACCAAATTGTTAGGATATTTCAAATACAGAGCCTGATGTATATAAGAATTAGTTTGTTTTTAATCCTTTTTCCTGTCTTTCTCTATGGGCAGCAGGTAGGCATATCGGCCTCAGCGGATCGCCAGCAGATAAAGATAGGGGAGGAGATACGCTATAGAATCTCGGTAGAGACAGATTCTACAGCTCAGGTGTTTTTCCCAACAGCAGACCAGTTTGCCCCCTTTGAAGTGATTCAAGAGGACAGGATAGATACGCTGCGCGAACATGACAAGATGCGATTGATAAAGGAATACGGCCTTACTCAGTTTGACACAGGTCATTACGTATTGCCGCCCTTGCGTATTGATGTCAATAGGAAGGAATACACAACCGATTCACTGCGCTTTGCAGTGCAAAATGTGGTGATTGATACCCTGAATAATCCTCCGCTTTACCCTGTAAAATCTGCTTTGGAGATAAAAGAAGCTACTAATAAAGCCTCATCGGGATGGGTGTGGCTTATAATAGGGCTTCTTGTAGGGCTTGCTTTGGGGGTATATTGGTTTATCCGTAGAAGAAAAAAGCGAAAAATAGAGAATCCAGAGGAAATACTCCCGCCTTTTGACCGAGCACTACTTAAGCTAAAGAACCTCAAAGACTCTCGTTATCTAATAGAGTCCAACCATAAGGAATATTACTCAGTTCTTACCGATATTATCCGTAAGTACTTGGAAGAGGAGATTCATATTGCCGCTACCGAGAGTACTACCGATGAATTATTGACCAAGCTACAAGTATTCTTGGATGCAGGCAAGTTACACCTCTCTTCTGATGTGGTAGAGGAGCTTAGAACGGTACTACGCAAGGCCGATTTGGTAAAGTTTGCCAAGTCAAAACCAGAGGATTTTGAGGCAGAAAACGACCGTAAGTCTATAGAAACCATAGTGGTAAAGACCAACGAAGGTCTACCAGATGTCTCCGAGCAGGAGGACATGGAGGATATCTACCAGAGAAAACGTATGGAAACCCAGCGCAAGAAACGTCGCAATAGGTATATCATCATAGGCTCGGCTGCCAGTGTGCTACTGCTGCTGATGCTATGGGGTACTTGGTATGCGTTTTCATTAGGGCGTGGGGAGAACATCAGTATGGAAAACTGGATTACCAGTGCCTACGGCAATCCTCCTATTACTCTCTCTACCCCTCATGTACTCAAGAGAGATGAGGGAATGGTAGGACAGACGAGATTTGTCTATAAGGAAGACAAAAATCCGCTTTCTATCATGCTTATTTCCAATGACTTGCAAGGTTATAAAAAGCAAGAAGCGGAAGCAGATCAAGGCCAAGCTGAAAACGAACTGAACGAACTGGCTGTCAAGATGATAGAACTGGAGCTGATGAAATATTTCCAAGGACAGAATATCATGATAAAGGACGACCCTTATACGACTGTACAGGGAGTAGTGGGGCATAAGGTCTTTGGTTCTTTCACCCAGCACACCAAAGAAACCCGACAGATGCGCTATCAGAGTTATTTCTTTATACGTGAAAGTAACCTCTATATGCTGCTTTTCGCTTATCCAGAGAGTGATAGGGGGCATTGTAATTCCTTGGTGGAGAAGATTATGACAACGATAAATATTCAATAACAACGATGAAATTAGTATTTGCTACCCATAACAAGCATAAGCTTAGCGAAGTACAACGCATGCTCCCACAGGGGCTTACGCTCCTTACCTTGGATGAGATAGGTTGTTTTGAGGACATACCCGAAACCTCTACCACGATAGAGGGCAATGCGATACAAAAGGCGCAGTATATCAAGGAGCGATATGGTTATGATACCTTTGCCGATGATACGGGCTTGGAGGTAGCTGCTCTGAATAATGCCCCAGGGGTCTATTCGGCACGGTATGCAGGTGAGGCAAAGGACAATGAGGCGAATATAAATCTCTTGTTGGCCAACCTGAAAGATAAGCCTAATAGACAAGCGCAGTTTAAGACTATATTTGCCCTTTGCTTGGGCGAAGGGCTATATACCTTTGAAGGGATAGTTCGTGGAGAAATCACCCATGAGCGCAAGGGAACGGGTGGTTTTGGGTATGATGCTGTATTCTTACCAGAGGGCTACAAGGAAACCTTCGCTCAGATGTCAGCAGATGAGAAAAATAGGATCAGTCACCGAGGGCGTGCCTTGCAGCAACTCAGCGCTTTCCTAAGAAAAGTAGAGCGTGAAAAAGTAGCACGTGAAAAATAAGAATAGCACAAGAGAGATAAAAAAATAGAGATACTTTTTGGAGTATCTCTATTTACTATGGTACAATTTGTTAAACAAGTGTTCTTAGTAAGATGCTATGATCTTATGGATAGAAACAGTCGGGGTGGCAGGATTCGAACCTACGACCTCCTGGTCCCAAACCAGGCGCGATAACCGGACTACGCTACACCCCGAATAAGTTAAGATAAAAAAGCGGAGAGACTGGGACTCGAACCCAGGCGACAGTTACCCGCCGACAGATTAGCAATCTGCTCCGTTACCACTCCGGCACCTCTCCTAAACCATAACTATAAATTCACTATTGCAAATAATAGCTCTTATTTGCGGGTGCAAAGATACAACTTTTTTTCATATATACAAAACAATTTCTCGTTTTTTTCTTGATAAAATTTTAATGATAACTAAATGCTTGATTTTCACCAAAAAGGAAGCTGTTCCTTGGTATAAGAAACAGCTTCAAACAAATAGTATGACACTCTTTAAAAGTTATAATGCTATACAGATGTGGGTTCTTGCTGCGCGGTGGCCTCTTCTTCCTCCTTCTTTTCACGAAGGCGGAGTTCCTTGAGCTTGTCTTCCCACAAGGCTAAGGCTTCATGTTGCTCATGGATACTCTTGAGGGCTTCACGCATAAGTGGGTGTTTCTTATCCACATTGGTAAAGAACTGTAGGTTGTTTTCCAATTGGAGAATTTCCTTACGGATATCGTCAATCTTTTTGCGTACGAAGATTTCCTCTCTAGCCAAGGCGTTATCATCGTTGGGCATGTGCTCTAATTTGTTGTTGTACTTGATAAGCTCTATTTGCTTCTTATCAAAGTTCAATTTCTTGTAGATATCACTCATTATTTTATTAAAGCGTGTATCTACCACACGTAGCCTTTCGGGCAGTTTGCCAAGGGCATTCCATTTTTCTTGGAAGTCTTCGAGTACTTTGACATCTTCCTCTTGGTTACCAGTCAAAACGAAAGCCTTGAGCTGGTCAAGAAGCGCCTTTTTCTGTTCTATTTCGGCATTTTCCTGCTTGTGCTGGTGGCGTCTTTCCTTGTGGAGACGGTCAAAATAATGGTTGCAAGCCTCACGGAACTCTTCCCACATAGCATTGGAGAGCTTACGAGGGATAGCCCCGATTTGCTTCCAGTCCTCTTGTATCTTTTGGATCAGAGGAGTTACCACTTCCCAGTCGGTACTGTCCTTATGAGCGTTGGCAATGGCTATGAGTTCTTGTCGCTTAGCGATATTTTCGTTCTGTGTCTTTTTGTTTTCCTTATAGAAATGGTTCTTTTGCTTACTGAAAGCACGGATAGCCTCAATGAAGCGTTGCCATATAGGTTCGGAATCCTCCTGAGGTACACGGCCTATTTTTTGGAACTCTTCGCGTAGCTCATTGACCTTAGCGATGGCCTTTTGGTACTCACTATGAGAGGAGGCTTGTTGCTTGGTAATCTCCTCTATTTGGCTGATGATACCCAATTTCTTGTGTTTGTTATCCACAAACGATGCCTCCAAGCGCTTCAAGAAAGCTTGTCGCTTGTCGTGGATTTCCTTGGTAATAGCACTGAATTGTTCCCATAGTTTTTCGCGGTATTCCTTTTCCACTGGGCCTGTGTCCTCTTTCCAAATCTTGTGTAAGAGCTGGAGTTCGCGGAAAGCCTTCTGTACGTCGGGTTCCGCCAATAGCGCTTGGGCTTTTTCTATGAGTTTGTTCTTTTTTTCCAAGTTTTGCTTGAAATCATTCTCTTGGTAATTGCGCGTAAGGCTCAAGTAGTCAAAGAAATTGTCCGTATGGTGATTGAAGTTGTTCCAGATATCGTTGTAATACTCTCTGGGGACAGCACCGATCTCATACCATTTCTTTTTTAGGTCAAGGAATTTGCGCAAGAGGGTATTGGTATCCCATGCCACATCGTCCTTACCTAAGGAAATAAGGTTCTTTATCTCGTTTATAATCTCTTGTTTGCGTTCCAGGTTGCTCTTGAGTTCACCTTCGAGTTGTTTTTGGTGTTGCCCTTTGAGCTGTTTGTACTGTTGGTAAGTCTTATAGAAAGTATCGCGGATGGGCAAGGAGAAAGAAAAGTCCTTATCCTCGGCGCCTTCTTGGCTTAGGAACTGGGCACGCTTTTCCTCCACTATTTGGGCATAGCGGTTATCAAAGGCTTTTTTGATGGCCTCCACATGAGGTCTGATAGCGGTAATTTTCTCGTGATCAATAAGTTTCTTTAATTCATGTTGGAGCGCTTCCAAGTCTAAATTATCATAATTAAGCATGGGGATTTCATGCTTTCTTTTCTCTTCCGTATCTTCGGCACTACGAGCATTCTCCTGTTGTATCTCCGTTAAGAAATCAGCAGAAGTATTTCCAAGCGTTGCTTCTTGCACTTGCTCAGCAGGTGCTTGAGCAGAGACATCTTGGGATGATTTTTTTTCGTTTTCTAACATAGAATGAAATACTATTGTGATTAATTTTTCTCCAAAGTTACAATTTTTTTGTCAATTTGCCAAAAAAAATGGCAATAAAGTGCGAAATGAACTAGATAATATATTGTAATTGATTGATAATGAGGGGTATATATATTTAAAAAAGTCCTACTTTTTTTGCACCAAAAGCATCGGCAACGCTGCTGGTGGCCACTACAGCGGCTGTTTCGGTACGTAGCCGATGGGGCGATAAAATCACAGGAGTGAACCCCATGGAGAGGGCTTTTTCAATCTCTTTGGAGGAGAAATCACCCTCTGGGCCTATTAATATGGTAATGTTCTTCACAGAGCTGGGCAAGGTGCAGAGCAGCTCGAAGAGGGCTAGGCGGTTACCTTCTTGACAATGAGCGATGTATTTGGCCTCATTGGGTACCTTATTGAGCCATTCGAGTAGGGTAATGGGAGGGTTGATTTTGGGTAGGTAGCATTGTAGGGATTGCTTCATGGCTGAAAGCAGGATTTTTTCAAGTCGCTCTGTCTTGATGACCTTTCGCTCGGAATGTTCACAGATAATAGGGGTGAGTTCCTGTAGGCCTATTTCCATGGCTTTTTCTACGAACCATTCGTAACGTTCGTTCATCTTGGTAGGTGCTACAACCATGTGTAAGTGGTAGGGGGGGGCAGGGGTTAGCTCACAAGAGCGCAAGTGGACAAGGCACTTCTTGTCGCTTACCTCAAGTATTTGGCCTTGGTATAGGTATCCTTTGCCATCGGTGATGTGGAGAGTGTCACCTGCTTTTTTGCGTAACACCTTGTATATGTGGGTACTTTCTTCCTTGTCAAAGAGGAGGGTCTCACTCTCAGCGCTAAGGGAAGGGTGATAGAATAGTTGCATGATTTTTTGCGCACAAAAGTAAGGATAATTTGCCAATTAGCCAATTAGTCAAGCGGTTAATTAGCCAATCGATTTTTGCTAATTTGCTGAGAAATAATTTTGATTATAAAAATATTTTTTATACATTTGCTCCGCCAAATGGAGCTTTCCATTTGTGTGAAATTTCTATAGTAAATAATGGATAAAACCGTTTTACAATATAATAAGGTAATAGCCCATTGTCAGGCTATATTTGCAGATAAGATGAAGGATTATGGGAGTGCATGGCGGACGCTTCGCTTGCCATCGCTTACCGATCAGTTATTTATAAAAGTACAGCGTATTCGCACCCTTCAGGAGAAACAAGTGCGAAAGGTGGAAGAGGATGAGGCTACAGAGTTTGTCGCTGTGGTAAATTACTCCATTATGGCACTGATACAGCTGAAGTTATCGGTGGCTAGTGAGCCTGATTTGTCCTTAGAGCAAGCCGTTGCCCTTTATGAGGAAATGGTAGGGGAGACCCAAGGGCTGATGCTGCGCAAGAACCATGATTATGGGGAGGCATGGCGTAGTATGCGCCTGAGCTCACTGGCCGATCTTATTCTTCAGAAAATACTTAGAATCAAACAAATAGAAGATAACAAAGGAAAAACCCTCATCAGTGAAGGTGTAAAGGCTAATTATCAGGATATGGTTAATTATGCCGTTTTCGCCTTGATTCTTTTGGAGGAACATAATGAGAAAAACAATGAAAAAAATTAGTATTTCCATTGTACGCCTTATTGTAGGTGTCGTTTTTATCATAAGTGGATTCGTAAAATTGGTGGATCCTATAGGTTTTTCTTTCAAATTGGAGGAATATTTTGAGCCGCCGGTGCTCAATATGCCATTTTTTATCCCCTACGCCTATCCTATAGCTATATTTGTAGTAGCATTTGAGCTTATTTTGGGGGTATTACTACTTTTAGGGTTCTTAAGGAAGTTTACCCTGCTTTCTCTGTTGGGACTTACCATCTTCTTTGGGTTTCTTACCTTTTACTCTGCCTATTTCAATAAGGTAACGGACTGTGGTTGTTTTGGAGATGCACTGAAATTTACCCCATGGGGTTCCTTTACCAAGGATATGGTATTGCTGTTTTTAGCCCTAATCCTCTGGTGGGGAAGAGATTATATCAAGCCCTTGTGGAGTAATAAGGTATCCGCAGCCCTGCTTACCCTTACTGTAGTGGGCTGTATAGGTTTAGTCTGCTACACTCATAAGCACTTGCCCATCATAGATTTCCGCCCTTACAAGATAGGAGTTAATATCCAAAAAAACATGGAAATCCCCGAAGATGCCCCCAAGGCAGTGTATGATTATCATTGGAAATTCAAGGTAGGGGATAGGGAAGAGACCATCACCACTCAGGGAGCTTACCCAGAGGTAGAGGGAGGCGAGTACCTTTCAGTAGAGACCGAATTGGTTTCTAAGGGGTATGAACCGCCTATACATGACTTTGTAATCCAAAACCAAGGTGAGGACGTAACGGCACAGCTTCTTTTAGAACCTAAGTTGCTATTGGTTACCTCCTATGACCTTAAGCGAGCTAACCTAGCGGGTTTTGTTGCTATTAAGCGATTGACCGACAAGGCACTCAAGGCTGGCTATAAGGTGGTAGGCCTTACCCCCTCTCCAGAGCAAGCCAAGCGACTACTGGGCAGCTATGGACTTAATTTTGACTTCTATGCGATGGATGTTACCCCACTGAAGACCATGGTGAGAGCCAATCCTGCCGTGATCCGATTGGAAGCGGGAACAATCAAGCAGAAAGTAAGCTATAACGATACCGATAAAATAGAATTGTAATGGAACAACCACAAGAGGAGATGTCTTTCCTTGCACACCTAGAGGTACTGCGATGGCATATCATCAGGGCAATCATGGTGGTTGTAGGGGTAGCGCTATTGGCTTTTTTCTTCAAGAGTTATATATTCAAGTATATTATTCTCCCTCATACCGAGGGGGATTTTCCTACCTATAAGTTTTTTTGTGAGATAGGGCGCTTTTTTGGTTCAGAAACAGACTTCTGTAACCAGAAATTGCCATTGGTGATACAGAACCGAACCATGACGGGGCAGTTCTCGGCCACCCTATGGATTTCCTTTTGGACAGGGATAGTGATAGGCTTCCCTTACCTGATGTATGAGATGTGGCGCTTTATCTCCCCTGGCCTCTACCAGCAGGAGCGAAAGATGGCTAAGGGCTTTATAGGGATTACCTCTGTACTATTCTTCATAGGAGTGCTCTTTGGTTACTATATTATAGCACCACTTTCTATTCATTTCTTTGCTACGTACTCAGTGGTAGGAGGAGAACAAATGATTAAGAATGAGATAGATATAGGTTCTTATATAGATATGTTGCGCTCCTCGGTAGTCTCTTGTGGGCTGATCTTTGAACTGCCTGTAGTGATTTACTTTTTGGCCAAGCTAGGGATTGTAACGCCTGATTTTATGCGTAAATATCGCAAGCATGCTATTATAGTAACGCTAATTTTGGCCGCTATTATCACTCCGCCCGATGTGGCTAGCCAAGTGATTGTCTCTATCCCTATACTGCTGTTGTATGAAGTGAGTATCTTTGTAGCCAGATATGTACAGCGCAAGCAAGAAAAGAATTAAATTAAATTGATATACCAAGAATGAATTTTACTCCTGATTTGAGCCAACTACCTCATTGGCTGACATTGAAAAAGATCTGCAAAGGGCAAGCGGTACTGGATTTGCTCATCTGTGGGCAAGAGTTTGAGACCTATCACCGCTATATGCCTAGCCTCCAAGAGGAATACGAGGGGAATGAGGCACGTATAGGCTTTGATTTTGAAGAAGAAGACGGCCCATCACTCCATTTGTTTTTCACAGAAAAAGGGTGTATTATAGTCCCTAGTGTTTGTGAGAACTTTTCGTCAGTTGAGGGTGCTTTTGAGAGACAAATTCCTAAGGAATTTCAGGCTTTTTACAGAAAAAATTACCACGAACAGGATATTCCTTTTGTCATCTGTGCACAGGAGGACAAGCCATGGCAGCTGATTACCCAGTTTGAGATAGAGGAAGAGATCTTCACCCTCAAGCACTTATGTGTTGATGCCGAATTCTACAAGGATTGGGCAACTATTTTCTTTGGAGAAGAGACCGAATACCTCAACGACGATGCCTCCACTGAGACTATAGAGGCACTCTACCAAGGGAAGGTACTTTCTGAGGCTATGGTATATACAATAGTGAGGAGTGTTCAGGATTGGCTGTTCTTGGAAGAGGAACTTAATCATATACCTTATCGGTTTGATTTTTAATAAGCCAATTTGTCAATGAATCAATGAGTCAATTTGCTAATGAGCTGGATAGGATAAATAGAAACAATGCAAATAAAAGAATTACTAAAAAATAACAAAATAAGCTTACGTACATACAATATTTGTATGGAACAACAGTGGCATTCGTCGGAGGATATTCGTAACTATTACAACGAATATAAGCACTTTGATGGTATAAAAAACTGTGGCAAACGTTCTATGGAGGAGCTTATGCGTATTTCTTCTTCAGATTTTTTTGATAGATTGCAACAGGAGGATATGCTCCACAAGCAACTTTTATCCTCCTTCCAAACTCTTGTGCCACTACAGAGGGAGATTATTGATAGTTATATCCAAATGATTACCACTAGCCTACCGCCAAGGCTGAAAAATACGCTGGATATGTACTTCACCCAAGGGATGTCCTTGCAGGCTTTCTATGATTTCTATACCCAATCACAGGAAAAAGCCATCAAAATAAGGGGTATAGGGCGAAGAAATACCTTAGACCTGAATATCTATTTTGATAAGATAAAATACTTTATCATAGAGATTAGCAAGGTGAAAGATCCTGATAAGATCATGGTATTCAAGGAGATGTGCGTCAATCAGAATATTTACCCTATTGAGAATATCCCCACGGAGGTAACCCGATTGGGCTTCTTCAAGGTAGTGGATTATTTGCTGACGACCCCAGCCTTGTTTGATGAAGGTAAGATCAAGCTTTTTTCCAAGGCCTTTAGGTTCTATCAGTATACTACGGGCTTAAAACTCAGGGAGATAGGCAAGCAAATGCAGATTACTCATGAGCGTGTACGCCAGATTCGCAACCAAGTGATCTGCGATTTTTTTAAGAAACTACCTGTGATTCGCGCCTTTAATGATGACTTGCTTACTCAGGGGAAGATAGATGTATCGGGCGATGTGGTTACCCTGACCCCAGAGCAGGTAGTATGGCTTAACCAAAAGAGCCAAACCCAGTTCACGGAGAACTTTATTTACTTTATTCTCTGTATCTATCTAGAAAGGTTTGAGATCGTAGGCAGCCTCTCCGATGTGCTCTATCCACATTTCTCTAAGAAGAAAAACAGACATAATTGGAAACGCATCTATCTGGTATCCAAGGTTATATATCCGTATTTTGATTGGGACGGTTTTGTAGCTGATATCACCACCCTACTGGAGGCAAAGACAGCAAAGGCGTATGAACTTTCACTCAAGGATAAAGTCTCTGCTTTTATGCTGGATCGCACCGTCTCATGGGAGCGTGTAGCTATGGTGGCGGCACTGATACTCAAGGACGAGTTTGGACTAAAGGTGGAGGGAGACCATATCATCATTCCTCGCAACACCTATAAGCAGATCAACGAATATGCCTATGAGGCTTTGGAGGCCTTGGGCACCCCCTCCTATGTGGAGGAAATCGCTGAAAAGGTCAAGGAACTCTATCCTCAGACCAACTTTACCCATGCGGGGATTCGCTCCTCTCTCAAGCGAGAATATGGGTTTGTTCCCATAGGGAGAAGCAGCAATTTTGGCCTGAAGAAGTGGGAGTCTACCGTGGAAAATTTTAAAGGGGGGACTATCCGAGATATAGTTAAGGAGTTCCTACAGCAACAACAGCGCCCACAGACCCTCCAGCAGGTGACTACCTATTTGCTACAGTATCGCCCTCATACCAACTCCAAGAGTGTACTAACGAATCTCAAGGCGGAGGCCTCCGATACTTTTGAGTTTTTCCAGAACTCACTCATAGGCCTTAAGGGTGTCAATTACCCTGAAGAATACGGCTTGGTGGTGGAGCAACCTGTTAAGAAACGTACTTGGGAGGAGAATTATCAGGCCATGAGCGAGTTTGTTCGCACTTATAACCGTCTTCCCTTATCCTCGGATAAGATTCCTCAGGCTATAGTACTCTATCGCTGGATGAGTGTACAGCGAAACCTCATCAAGAATGGACGTGTATCGGGGGAAAAACAAGCACTGTTCCATGCACTTATAAACCAAAATTATGAAAACATTACGAGCTGAAAATATAGTAAAAGAGTACAAAGGGCGTAAGGTCGTTAAGGGTATTTCCTTGGAAGTGAAGCAAGGAGAGATCATCGGTCTCTTAGGGCCTAATGGGGCAGGTAAGACCACGTCCTTCTATATGATTGTAGGCTTTATCAAGCCCAATGCAGGACATATCTACCTCAATGATAAGGAGATCACCCGATACCCAATGTATAAGCGCGCCCAGAACGGCATAGGCTACTTGGCACAGGAGCCTAGTGTATTCAGAAAGATGAGCATAGAGGACAATATCCTCTCGGTACTGCAACTGACCAAGCTCACCAAGAAAGAACAGCTCTACAAAATGGAGTCCCTGATAGATGAGTTCAACTTAGGTCATATCCGTAAGAACAGAGGTGACCTGCTCTCAGGGGGCGAACGTAGGCGTACCGAGATCGCCCGTGCGCTGGCTACCAGTCCTGACTTTATCCTTTTGGACGAACCCTTTGCAGGGGTAGACCCTATTGCGGTGGAGGATATACAGAACATCGTCTTTCAGTTGAAAAACAAGAACATAGGAATTCTAATCACCGACCATCGCGTGGAGGTAACCCTACCGGCTACCGACCGTACTTACCTGATGTACGAGGGAGGTATCCTCAAGGCAGGTTTGCCCGAAGAACTCGCCTATGACCCTATGGTCAGAGAGGTGTATCTGGGAAATAACTTTGAACTAAAGAAAAGAAATTAAGAAATAAATACGTAAAAACAATCATAATGTCAGCTATTGAACAATTAACCGACCTTACCACTCAGGTGCGTAGGGACATTTTGCGAATGGTACATGCAGTAAATTCAGGCCACCCAGGGGGTTCACTGGGTTGTGCAGAGTTTCTGGTATGCCTATATAACGAGGTGATGGATATCAAGTTACCTTTTGCCATGGACGGACGAGATGAAGACCTATTTTTCCTCTCCAACGGCCATATATCCCCTGTATTCTATAGTGTGCTAGCACGCAGAGGGTTCTTCCCAGTGAGTGAGCTAGCCACTTTTCGTAAAATTAGCTCCCGCTTACAAGGGCATCCCACTCCATGCGAAGGCTTGGAGGGGATACGTATAGCTTCAGGTTCCTTAGGACAAGGCCTTTCGGTGGCCATAGGAGCGGCACTGGCCAAGAAGCTCAACGGAGATCGCCACCTTGTCTATACCCTACATGGCGACGGAGAGCTACAAGAAGGACAGATATGGGAAGCGGCTATGTATGCCGCAGGTAAGGGTGTAGATAACCTTATAGCCACTGTAGATTACAACAAAAAACAGATAGATGGTCCCACTGACGAGGTGCTCCCGCTGGGTGACCTCAAGGCCAAGTTTGAAGCCTTTGGTTGGCAAGTGCTCACCATAGAGCAAGGCAATGACATCGCTGCTATCTTGGACGGTCTTAAAACCGCTAAAGCCCTTACAGGTAAGGGTAAACCCGTATGCGTACTCTTATGTACAGAGATGGGACATGGGGTAGATTTCATGATGGGCACCCACGCTTGGCATGGTAAGGCACCCAACGACGAACAGTTGGCCAAAGCCTTAGCACAAAACCCAGAGACTTTGGGTGACTACTAATAAAAAAGGCGAGCCGTACGGCTCGCCTTACTTATCAAACTCTTACACGCCATCCGAAAGGATCTTCTGCTCTGTTGTATTGTATATTAAGCAAATATTCCTTGATACGTGCGGCAAAGCTATCCTTAAGCTCAGGTAGGCGATATTCCTTACCCTCATACCCAAAAGCAGCCACAGGACTTACTACAGCAGCAGTACCACAGCCAAAAATCTCCTTAAGGGTACCTTTTTCTGATGCTTCTAATAGCTCACTAACGGTGATAGGGCGAGATTCGAAAGCAATTCCGAGCTTTTCGGCTACAGCCATCACACTTCGGCGGGTAACCCCATCCAAGATACGTTCGGTAGGAGGAGGGGAGATCAGGGTATCACCTATACGTACCACAATATTCATAGTCCCACATTCTTCTAACTTTTGGTGGGTGGCATCGTCAGTCCAAATCACTTGTTGGTAACCCTCTTCTTTGGCCAAGGCAGTAGGGTAGAATTGGCCCGCATAGTTACCAGCAGCTTTGGCAAAGCCCACGCCCCCATTGGCAGCACGGCTGTAGTGGTCGGCGATTTTCACTTTGACCTCCTGCCCCTTGTAATAGCTCTGTACGGGGGAGGTGATAATCATAAAGCGGTATTGGTTAGAAGGATTGGCCTGTACCCCAGGGGAAGTAGCGATCATAAAAGGACGTAGGTAGAGCGCATTGCCAAAGCCAGGTTGTACCCATAGGCGGTCTAAATCTACCAAAGTTTTCAAGGCTTCATCAAAGAGGTCTTCAGGGAACTCAGGCATAGCCATACGCTTGCAGGACTTATTGATACGTGCATAGTTCTCCGTAGGGCGGAAAAGGAACACCTCGCCGCGGTCATCTTTGTAGGCCTTCATACCCTCGAAGACTGCCTGCCCGTAGTGGAATACACTTAAAGAAGGTTCTACCGAGAAAGGCCCATAAGGCACGATACGAGGGTCTTGCCACTTGCCGTCCTTATAATCACAGATGAACATATGGTCGGAGAAAACTTGTCCGAAAGACAATTGGGAGAAATCAATATCCTGTAGCCTGCTTTGTGCTACCTTTTCAATAGAAATAGAGAATTTTGTAGTACTCATTATTTTCTTATTAAAATTATTATCTTCTTGAAATGCAAAGGTACGAATTAAATAATTAATGATTGGTGATTAATGATTAATTAACGCAAAGCCTAAAATAATGCCAATAATAATGATTAATGATTAATGCCAACAATGATTAATGCCAACAATGATTAATGTGAGTTCAATATAATGAAAGCATCCACAAAGACAGCTGTGGGCACTTGCTGGCTATCCCCCTCAAGAGGCAGGGTTGTTACAAAGTTCTATAAATAACAAACTCCTACGGATTTTACGGATTTTCACGGATAAAAAGGTTATTATTCTTGAGTATAGCGTTGAGATTTTCACAGATAAATAAGGACGAAGGCCTTATAATAATCCGCGAAAATCGTAGGAGTATGATTACACTAACATAGAAAATCTGTGAAATCCGTAATTTAAGTTTCGTAAGTCGTTTTTAGGCTATTATTGCAATTATAAATAACTAATAATCAATTGTTTGTAAAAACCTCCCCCCCACCCCCCTCCAAAGGGGGAGCTTTGAGGGCGTTGAAATGGCCTAATTTGTTTATCAAATTAGAAAATTTCCCTTCTATAACTTATTGAACCTCTATTACTTACTAACTCCCCCCTTGAGGGGGGGTAGGGGGGATGTTTTGAGAATCAGT
>NZ_ALNN01000060.1:0-18275 GCF_000293175.1 Capnocytophaga sp. CM59 | reverse complement strand
TTGAAATGGTCTAATTTGTTTATTAAATTAGAAAATTTCCCTTTTATAACTTATTGAACCTCTATCACTTACTAACTCCCCCCTTGAGGGGGGGGTAGGGGGGATGTTTTGAGAATCAGTTGATTACAGAGCTTGCGAAACTTAAGTTATAATAATCCTATTGACAATATGTTTATTAACGTGTGTTCGATATAACGAAAGCTCCCACAGATTTTCATGAATCTCACAGATTTTCTATGTTTGTGCAATTGTGCTGTTGCGATTTACACAGATTTTTATAAGGCCAAAGGCCTTATTTATCCGTAGAAATTAAAGAGTTATACTTAGTTGTTGTGTTATTCTCTCTGTGAAAATCCGTGGAATCTGTGGGAGAAGAAATATAATTTTGGTTATGTCGAACTCACGTTTATTAAGATTGATAGATGATAAAAAACAGTTAAAATTTCAAAGGATTGCTTTTTTGTGTATATCTTTGTAGGAGTAATTAACCCATAAGCATTCCATCATGAAAAAAGTATTAGCCCTTTCCTTGGTAGCCCTATTTCCCTTTATCTTCCTCAAGCTCCCTAATGAGGAAGTGTCAGCTGGTGTATTAGCTCCTATTTTCTTTGCTCTTTTTGCCATTTCTTGTATCACAGAAATCTATAAAAGAGTAAAGCACAAAGAAGAAAACATAAAAAATTCTTAGAAAATTATTTGACTTTTGCTTTTAGAAATCGTACCTTTGCAAGACTAAGTTGATTTGTCACCTTTTAATCTTATAACCTATGAAACCATTTTTAAGAAAAGATGCCAGAAGTTTTTACTTTATATTCTGTATAGTTTTCTTCTGCGCCGTTATTATCTATCGCTTAGTATATAGGGAAACTCCCTTACTGAACACTATCCTCTTAATCTTGACAGCGCTGCTCAATGTAGCTTCGGCAGGCTTCTCCCTCTATGAAGTGAGAAAAAGAGAGCTTAAATAGTAACAAATGACGAGTGACAAGTCACTAATCCTCTATGGTATTAGTCATTTGTCACTCGTCACTAGTCGTTTATCACTAGTCATTTGTCACTTGTCATTATTTTTCGAGCGCTTGCTTAAAGTCGGCAATTAAGTCTTCTATATTTTCCAAGCCTACCGCCACACGTACAAGGGTTTGGGTAACACCACGGGCTACCTTCTCTTCTTCGGGAAACTCGGTATGAGTATGGGTACTGGGGTGCGTAACGAGTGTCTCTACGCCTCCTAAGCTCACTGCAAAAAGGGCTACCCGAAGCGCCTCAAAGAACGGCTTTACCTTCTTCTCATCCTTCATTACGAAAGAAAATACAGCACCTGCTCCCAAGGCTTGGCTCTCTTGGATAGCCTTACCTTTATTGTTTGGCAGGGTAGGGTAATATACCCTCTCCACAGCAGGGTGTCCCTCAAGGAACTCTATAAGTTTGAGAGTATTGGCTTGAGCATAGTCCATACGCACCTTGAGTGTCTTGATGCTACGTATGAGCAGCCAGCTATCAAAAGGAGAGATGAGTGCTCCTATGGCTACCTGAGCAAAACTGATTTTCTCGGCCAAGGCATCATCATTCACAACCACTGCTCCTGCAATAATATCATTATGTCCGCTGAGGTATTTGGTAGCACTATGCAACACCACATCGGCCCCTAGCTCTAAGGGACGCTGCAAGTAGGGTGAGAGGAAGGTGTTATCCACTATGGTCAGTAGTCCGTGCTGCTTGGCTATGGCCACTGTCCCGCGAATATCGGTTACATCCAACAGCGGATTGGAAGGCGTCTCTATAAAAATCCCTTTGGTATTGGGGCGTATGGCTTTTCGGATATTGTCCAAGTTGGTCGTATCCACATAGGTCGCTTCCAAACCAAATTTGGCGAAAACATCCTTCATAATACGGAAGGTACCCCCATAGATATCCAAACCAAAAACAAAGTGATCTCCCGCTTCAAAAATGGTAAAAAGCGAGGTAGTCGCCGCCATGCCTGAGGAAAAACCAAACCCATGTCGGCCACTTTCCAGCTTGGCAATCAGGGTTTCAAATTCCTTGCGAGTAGGGTTGGAGACGCGACTGTACTCAAACTCTTGAGTCACTCCAAACTCATTAAGCGGGAAGGTAGAGGCCATATTGATACAGCTACCCCACTTCTCATTGGGGTCACCTATATTGCGAATCCCATGTATAGCAGTGGTTTCAAATTTCATACGATAGCAATTTAAAATAAATGTTTTTTATAAAAAGTCGGTGCAAAAGTACAATTTTTTTCTGAATCTGCAAAATGAAAATATATTTTATTTTAATCAGCAGAAAAATAGAATGTTTTAGGGTAGAAGTATAAAGGGTTAGAGGGTCTTAGCTACAATTCTTAATGCGAATAATGTTTTAATTGTTGATTCGCATTAAAAACTATTTTTTCGTACATTTGCACCACAAATAATTGCTATGAAAACTATACCCCTTTAATCCTATAACCCTATATTATTAATGACTAAACTCCGTTCTTTTTTCAGGCAATATGCCTTTGAGTGGCTATTACTCATCTTTTCGGTAGGGATTCCCTTTGCCCTGGATATGGGGCCTGCCTTCTATGGTATATTGGCAACCTTTTTTATTTTTCTTACCCTCAGAAGGCTCTGCTACTGGGCATTCTTTGCCGTATTCCTTTTTGTACTGATTACCTGTGTGCTCTTCCTGCCACAGATCATCTGGTTCGGGCATCCTCCTGCTACCATGATTGGAGCTTTCTTTGAAACAGACTGGCAAGAATCCAAGGAGTTTGTCCAGTCGCTTCCACTCTATTCCTACGCCTTTTCATTGCTTACCCTACTCTTTGGGGGCTATATCCTCTATTTAGGAAAAAAGAAGTCCTATGCTCGCGGTCGCAAGCAATCCATTGTTACACTTGTTATAGGTATATTGGCCACAGGGCTGACCCTCTATCGTCCTTTGGCTAAGATGAAAGAATACCACGCTTTCAAGTGGTCTGTCTCTCGTACTGCTATTGTAGCCTTTTACGCCTCTATCTATGACAACATACAGGAATACCAAGCTATGAAGAAGGAACTAAGCAAGGGAATAGAGGGCACCCCCACTTGGCAGATTAGCAAGGTTAGCCCCCCTTACCAAAACTATGTTTTGGTCATAGGCGAAAGCGTCCGCAAGGACTATATGCACCTCTATGGTTTTCCTCAGGAGAATACGCCCTTTTTGGACAAGGTGCATGGCACAATCATTGACGGCTATACTGCTACAGCCCCCAATACCACTGCCTCTCTCTTGCGCTCTTTTGTACAGATGAAGGGAGAAAAGGACTTTGTCTATATCAACAATATCATTACTCTGGCCAAGGCTGCTGGCTTTGAGACTTTTTGGTTCTCTAACCAAGGAATCTCTGGCAATTGGGATACACCTATCGCTAAGCTGGCTTTCTTGTGCGACCATAAGGAATTTACCAAAAAGGGTGACTATGCCTCTATGAACTATCACGACAGTATTTTGCTACCGCTTTTACAACGAGCACTCCAGCAGAAAAGCCTTTCGCCACGCCTTTTTATCCTCCATACCATGGGTTCGCATGTCAATTTTGAAGCCCGCCTAGAGCATCCCATTCATTTTGACTATTACAACCGCAAGCTATCGGCTTATATCCAAACCATCGAACAAACCGATACCCTACTAAAAGGAATCTATGAAGCCTTACAGCGACAAGGTGCTCCCTTTAGTATGCTCTATTTCTCCGACCATGGCCTGATGACCCAGGATAGAGCCTCCATATTTGCCTCCCTTACCCATGGGGATACCTCGCCCAACAAGGCCTGTTATCGGGTACCCTTTGTACTGCTCTCAAGCGATGACGCTGCACATAAGGTACTCAAAGTAAACAAGTCGGCTTTTTACTTCTTAGACGGCTTTGCCCAATGGCTCGGTATACAAGAGGCTTCTCTGCGCCCCAACTACGATTTTCGCTCCACAGAAAGTGATACCCTAAAGGTCTTTAACCAATATGAAAATGTGCCCTTCGATGGATTGAAAGAAGACGAGATAGTGACGAGTGACGAGTGACAAATGATTAGTGACGAGTGATTAGTCGTTAGTCACTCGTCACTTGTCACTAAATTAAGGTTTTTGGGCGATAATGGCCACTGCATCTAGGTTCTCTTGGTGTTTGCGGAAACAGGCCTTCATCTTCTTGACCCGTTTTCTTATCTCAGGGAAGCGTAGCAGGTTGAAAGTAACCAGCAGTACCCTGAGCCAGCCTTCGTCCTGAATCATACGGCTACGCTCCAAAAGCAGCATGGGGTTGTGTTCTACCTTGATTACCTTAAAGCCTTGTTCTTCCAAGAGAGCTGTCCACTCGGCTGTTGTCATAGGGCGGGCATGTACACGAATGGTCTCGCTTAGCTCCTTGAATAGGTCTTCCTTAATCTCTTCAGAGACCTCATCGGGCTTGATACCCAGCTCATGTATACCATAATAGCCGCCACTCTTGAGGATACGGAAGGCCTCGGCTATGATGGCCTTTTTCTGATCAAGAGGCTGCATGGTGAGCATAGCCTCGCCATATACCCTATCGGCATAGGCATCGGGGAGGGTGCTTTGAGCTGCATTGGCATTGATGATCTTTGCCTTGTCGTACTTGATACGTTTGCGTGCAATGGTAGCTGCCTGATCATTCAGATCCACTCCCGTATAGCTTTTAGGACGATAACCACAGGCTATATTGGCCGTAAACCCCAAACCTGGGGCAAATTCCACTATATCATCTTCGGGAGTAATTTTAAGCCCCGCAATAAGTTTTTCGGTGAGTTCTCTCCCCCCTGGGCGCAATACACGTTTACCCAATTTGGCGAGCATCCAGTGCCCCTGGTGCTCATTGAATTTATTTTCGGTATTCATAATGCATGATTTTTCATGCCACAAAGATACGAAAAAAGACCGAATAATCTTTATTTATTTTAAACAAAAACAACAATTAATGACAAGAGACGAGTGACTAACGACTAATCACACGTCATTTGTCACTCGTCACTTGTCACTCGTCACTTGTCACTTGTCACTCGTCACTTGTCACTAAAAAAGTAGTTCTCTATACTTGGTCATTGTCCAAAGCTCGTCATCTACCATCAGTTCCAGTTTGTCGCAGTGGCGGCGGATTTGCTCAAAGAAGGGCTTAATCTCTTGGCAATAGGCCTGAGCTTTGGCCTCCAAATCAGCAAGCTTATTGATGCGCTTGCGTGCCTCTACCATTTCGGATACCTTGCTATGGATGCCCTTGATATGTTCGGAGATATGCTCTATAAGGTCTAACTGCTCGAAGGCTACTTCTTGGAAGTGCTCACCGAAAATCTCCTTAAGTCCTCTCACGTTCTCTATCAGTATATTCTGGTAGCGCACCGCAGTGGGGACGATATGGTTACGGGCTATGTCTCCTAATACCCTTGCCTCTATCTGTACGGTCTTGATATACTCTTCCAAGGCGATATCGTAGCGGGCATGTAGCTCCACAGGGCTGAGTACCTGCATTTCGGTAAAGAGGGCGATGGCCTTCTCGGTGATGTTCTCTTTGAGGGCGTCGGGGGTAGTCTTGTGGTTGCTTAGGCCACGCTTTTGAGCTTCTTCCTCCCAAGCCTTGCTATAGCCGTCTCCTTCGAAGAGAATGGGCTTGATACTCTGGGCATAGCCCTGTAGCACCTTGAGAATGGCATCTTCTTTCTTCACTTTCTTATTACCCGCTTTAAGCAGCGCATCCACCTCTCGCTTGAAGTCGGTCAGCTGCTTGGCCACCATGGTGTTGAGTACCATCATAGGTTTGCCACAGTTGGCATTGGACCCCACGGCGCGGAACTCAAACTTGTTGCCTGTAAAGGCAAAAGGCGAAGTACGGTTGCGGTCGGTAGTATCAAGGAAAAGGTCGGGGATTTTGCCCACTACATTGAGCCTTAGCTCGTCCTTGTTCTTCTGGATGAAGTCCTTGCCCTGTGCCTGTTGTAGACCGTCGAGCACTTGGGTCAGTAGTGCCCCTATGAAGACGGAGACAATCGCAGGGGGCGCCTCATTGGCACCCAAGCGGTAGTCGTTAGTTGCCGAAGCTATCGAAGCCCTCAGAAGCGGTTCGTACCTATGTACAGCCTTAATTGTACAGAGGAAGAAGGTGAGGAATTGCAGGTTGCTCGAAGGACTCTTGCCAGGAGAAAGCAGATTCACCCCCGTGTTGGTCACCAGCGACCAGTTGTTATGCTTGCCCGATCCATTGACCCCAGCGAAGGGTTTTTCATGGAAAAGCACAGCAAAGCCATGTCGTTCTGCTACTTTGCGCATCAGGTGCATCAGTAGGGCATTTTGATCTACCGCGAGGTTGGCCTCGGTGAAGATAGGTGCCACTTCGAACTGACTGGGTGCCACCTCATTATGTCGGGTCTTGACGGGGATACCCACCATAAGGCATTCCTGTTCCAAATCGCGCATATATGCCAATACGCGGGAGGGAATAGCCCCTAGATAGTGGTCTTCGAGTTGTTGCCCTTTGGCTGCCTCGTGCCCCAAGAGCGTACGCCCTGTGATGAGTAGGTCGGGGCGGGTAGCCATAAGGGTTTTATCAATAAGGAAATATTCCTGCTCACACCCTAGGGTATTGGCTACGCTCTCCACCGCGGGGTCAAAGTAGCGCGCAACCTCCGTGGCAGCCTTGTCCACAGCCATGAGGGCTTTGAGCAAGGGGGTTTTATTGTCCAAGGCCTCCCCTGTATAAGCGATGAAGATGGTCGGGATACACAGCACTGAGCCATAGACAAAGGGGGGAGAGGACGGATCCCAAGCCGTATAGCCACGTGCCTCAAAGGTATTGCGGATACCTCCGTTGGGAAAGCTAGAAGCATCGGACTCCTGTTGTACGAGCTGGTTTCCTGAGAACTGTTCTATGGCGCGGTTGCCCGCGATAGGCTCGAAAAAGGCATCATGCTTTTCGGCCGTACCCCCAGTGAGGGGTTGGAACCAATGGGTATAGTGAGTAGCCCCGCGGCTGATCGCCCAATCACGCATGGCTGTGGCCACCTGATCGGCCACATGGCGGTCTATCTTGCAGCCCTTACGAATGGAGGCCATCACACTCTCGAAGGCCTCGCGTGTCATACGCTGGCGCATCGCCTCCTCATGGAAGACATTGCAGGCAAATAGCTCCGAAGCACGGCCCCTCTCGGCCACCTCTACGGGTTGTTTCTTTTGCACTTCAGCTAAGGCAGTAAAGCGTAACATATATTGATAATTAGTTTTGAGTTTTGAGTTTTAAGTCTTGAGTTTTGAACTTTCTATCGCTCTGCAAATATACGAAAATAATGACAAGTGACAAACGACAAATGACTAATAACAAATGATGATCACTTGTCATTAGTCATTAGTCGTTAATTATGCCGTTCTTTCTTAGAAAGTAAAGCCTATCTTAAGGGTTGGTGCAGCCAAAACACTGAAGTTATGGTTGTCGGCAGAGCGACTTCCTACGTTAGGTTGTGGCTTAATAGTGTGTACCCCATAGGTATAAGCAAGCGGATCTATTTGTACGCCTACAAAGAAGGTATTTTCTACTAAGTAGTAGTCAGCTCCTACTGTAGCGGCGATACGAGCATTGAAAGCTTCCGCTTGGGAGTAAGCCTCCTCATAGTTTGCTGCACTATTAACATAGGCGAAGCCTACACGTGGCCCTACATACCATACAAAATTTTGGTTGCTTTTGGCATGGAAGTAGCGATCTGCACCTAAGGATACTACAGCTCCAAAGGAATGAGACGAAGGCACTGTAGCGTATTCTGGTATTACTGTACCTACCCCTGTTTTCTTGCTATAACCAGGATTTTTGGTAAAGTTAAATCCTGCAGAAAAGTTCAGTTTCCAAGTATTGGAGAAGAACCAGTTACCATCCACTCCTACAAGTGCATTTTTCTCTGTCCAGTTAGCCACAGGAGCGGCAACTGCATGTGAAAGAGCAGGTGCAGGTGCAGGCGCTGTAAGGTAGTTGTTATAGCTAAGGGTAGCAGCAAGGCTTACCTTGTTCTTAAGTGGAGAGCTTACCGCTTCCTCTCCAGCAGGCTCAGCAGAGGTTGTAGGCTCTGTGGTTTGCTCTTGTGCTTGCGTGTAAGACCATAAAGTAGGAAGAAGGGCGATAGCTAAAAGTTTTGTTATTTTCATCTGTACTTTTTTTAAGATTAGATAATAACAGAAAGTGACTCCTGAAAGTGGTGAGGAAGCCCACTTTCTGTTATTAAAATTCCTTTAATTATTCCCCACTTTCTTATTGTTGTACGCCAAGAGCAGTAAGTTGAGCTTTCACGTAGTTAAGTTGAGCTGTATAGAAAGCTACCAAAGATTCTTGGTTTGTTTTTATAGCTGTCTGAAGAGCTACAGTAGCATCTTTAGCTGCTGTATTTCTTTCATTGGTGTTAAGAGCTGCTCTACTGCTATTAGATATAGCATCTTTAAGTCTAGCTTCTTCAGCTTTTAAGATAGCTAATTTTTCATTAAGTGCTTTTACTCTTGCAGCTTTAGAAGTAGATTCTAATGTCCCATCGTTTTGTACTAGAGTAGTAGCTCCTAAAGTTCTCAAAGCAGATATTTCAGCATTTAAAACATACCACTTAACTTCAGCAACCTTTAGAACTGCATATTTGTCTGCCAAATCAGCAAGTTTGTTATTGAAGGCAGCAAGTACATCATTGGCTGCTGTGATATTAGCAGCTGTACTCAAAGCAGTATAAGCCTCTCTTCTCTTTGCTTGAGCGGTACGTACTTTATTTAATTTTTGTTGCTTAGTTGTTAAATCATTTTGAGCATTTGTTAGCGCTGTTTGTAGCCCAACATTTGTAGGATCTGCTGCTAAGGCTGCTCTTGCTGAAGCTACTGCTGCTTCGGCTGCTGTTACAGGAGTAGTCGCTGCGGCAATCTTTCCTTCTATATCATTTAGCAAATCAGGCAAGTTTTGTACTTCTAATGCTTTAAAAGCAAGCTCTTCTGAATAAGTATATCCTTGTTTTACAGGTTTTGTTGCGCTACCATCTCTTGAAACAGGAACATTTCTATTTATAAAAGCAGTTCTTGTTTGGCTTTCATAATCCAAAGGAGAAATATAGTTGACATTTTTGAGGAAATTGGACACATTGATATATGTACTCTCATCATAAGGATAAGTAATTGTACTATATTTTGCACTATATACATAGTCTTCTACACCATACAAAGTAGAGAATAAAGTAGTAGCCAATAAGTCATTAGTAACTGCTTTTTTAGCAGCAGCTCTTGCATTGTCATAAGCATCTTGAGCAACAGCCAATTCTTTTTCTAATACTTCCAATTGTGACTTCTTCTCAGCCAATTGATTACTAAGCTCTACTACATTATCTCCAAGAGTAGTATTGTTTAGTATCTCAAGTTCTTTTTGTACGGCTACTTGTCCACGTTGGTTAGCTTCCAAATTGCGCTCTGCAGCAGCTTTTGCCAAGTTGTAGTTTTCTTCTACTTGTGTCTTAGCTGCCACTAGGTCTGCTTTTTCATTGTTAGCTGCTGTAATAGCTGCTTCAGCTCCTTTTACAGCGCTTTCAGCATTTCTAAGGCCATCAATAGCATTTTTTTGTTGTGTTAAAAGATCGTTAATCTGTGCTTGTTTTGCTGTTAGTTGACTAAATTCTTCTTTGCTGTTAGCAAGCTCTTGTTTTTTCTTTTCAAGATCTGCTAAGGCTTTTTCTTCAGCAAGTTTTTCTGCTTCGCGAGTTTCTTTAGCTGTGCGAAGATTTTTTGTGCTTTCGAGTTCTTCATCCTTTACGCAGGAAGTAAGAAGGAATGCTCCAGAGAGCAGGAGCACACTAAGTGAGGTAATTTTTTTTCTCATCTTTTTTAGAATTAAATATTAATTATTAAACGATTATATACAATATTATAAAGCTACATGTTTTTTTCATGTAATTTTACGGAAGCAAATTTATAAATTATATTTGAAAAAACAAAAATTTAAAATAGTTTTTTATCCTGAAATAAAATATTTTTGTAGCTATTATTTCTGTAAAATAAGAATATTTTTACTACTTAACGAAATTTATAAATTTTACTTGTTTTTCAACACCCTAATGAGGCAATTTGTCACTAGTCATTTGCCTCTAGCACTAGTCACTTGTCACTATAAAAGTTTCTTCTTCGCTAAGCAGTGGTTCTCCTCGCATCCTTAGCAGGATTTGGGCAACGGTAAGGGTGTCACGCTCGCAGTAGCGGCGGATACGCGCTATATCTTGCTCTACATAATATACGCGCATGACTTCGCTGCCGTCTATGTCGTCCTTGGGGGAGGGAATCCCAAGGGTATAGGCCAAGAGCTTAAGAGAGGTGTAGTGCTTGTAGTCGCCAAACTTCCACAGTTCCAAGGTGTCCAAGTGAGGCACCTCCCAGGGTTTCTTTCCATAATATTGTAGCATCTTAGGGATAGGCAGTCCCTGCACCAGAAGGCGGCGAGCGATAAAGGGGAAATCAAACTCCTTGCCATTGTGGGCAGCCAGCAGGTTGTGCGGCCCACTGAAGTGCTCCTGCAAGAGCCTAGAGAAGGCCACGAGAATCTCTGGTTCCTCTCCCGAAAAAGAGCGCAAGCGGAACTGTCGCTTGCCGTCGATTATTCTTAGGTAGCCTACCGAGATGCAGACAATCTTGCCAAACTCCGCCCATATCCCCGCTCGAGGGTAGTAATCCTCGGCCGAGGTCTCCCCACGTATATAGCGCGTCTTCTCCTCCCATAGCACTTGCGCCTCCAGTGGCGCCTGGCTATAAGAAGGGTATAGGGGAACGGTTTCTATGTCTAAGAATAGGATATTTGTCAATTGTCAATTGTTAATTGTTAATTGTTAATCATCATAATGACCATAACAAGTAAGCATCAAGACTTTCTTTTCTTCATTTCAGTTCTTTTACTTTTCTATGTACTTCTTCACTGCTGATACCTAATCCTTGTTTTGCTTGTTCTCTTGCAGCAGCTATCTTTCTAAGATCCTCTGCAGTGAGGTTATCATCGTCCTGTTGATAGTATTTGGCTATATTTATCAGATGATTATATTCCTCTATTGGCAATACTGCATAGAGTGTATTTCCCTGTTCATCTGTAAGAAAACGAGGAGTCGCAAGTGGCAATACTGTTGGTATAATGATTGATGATTAATTCTCCCGCAAAGATACAACATTTAATAACAAATAGCAATATACACAAAAAATAAAAGAGAGCTTGCGCTCTCTTTTACCAATTCTAACCACAAAATCTAATATATGAAAAACAATTTATTTCCCCTTTGTTTTCGGGTGCAAAGGTACGACAATTTTCTCTCATAACAATAGATTTGTATCATTTTTTTCTATTCTATTATAGAATTTATCAATTTGCCAACAATTAGCTAATAAGACCATTTACCTCATTGACAAATTGGCTTATTAGAACTGAATCTCTGTTCCTAATGTAGTGTCTACTCCATCATTATTCTTTGGTTGTATTGCATTTCCTTGGGCGTCCTTGAGGGTGTAGGAGAGAGTGTATGCGCCTGCTTTAGGATAAGAGACTTTACCACGATAGAAATCACGTTCGTAACGGAGAGTAGCGGTAGAAAGCACTTCTGCACCATCCTTAGCCTTCACACTTACTTCCACAGTCCAGTCGGTTACTTTAGGGAAGTTCTTCATGCTTTCCATTTTCCAAATACCTAAGGCGATTTCGTTTTCACCTACTTTGGGGCTTTCAGGAGCCACTAAGGCATAGAGGTGCGCCTGTCCCTTAGGCTTAGTCTCAGAGAAGAGCTTAAAGCGGTTCACTGTACCTAAGGCTTTGTTAGTCTGTGGTTTTACCTCAAAGTCTAAGCGCTTAAGCTCGTAATCCTTACCAGCTACCTTAAAAGTAATAGTACCAAACCACACCCCTGAAGGGCCTGTTACCATTTGGAAGAGTACTTGTGACTTCCATACATTACCTTCTTTGGCCAAAGCAGTATGGGGGCAAGTATGGGTGTGCATGATCTCTTTGGAGAAACCACCTTTGCCATCACCCTTGAACATATCCATCCAAGGAGTGAAAGTAGCCGCTTCCACTGCCACTTCCTTACCTGCGGCATCCAAAACAGAAAGGGTTAGGTCGTTATAGCCCATGACAAAAGTACCTGTTGTATTTTGTAGGCGTACGGTATAGGCCTTTTCTTTATCATCTGTTTTGGCCTCAGCTACAGTTTTAGGTGCTTCTGGTGTAGGCACTGGGACGGGTGCGGGCTTATCATCATCTTTTTTACAAGAGAATAGTGTAGCAACAGCCATGGCTGCTACTAAGATATATTTGATTTTTTTCATTGGATTTTAAATTTAGAATTAATTATGGAATTCATTGGTTATAGGGTTGTAGTTTTAACCATTGATTGCCATAATGGGAGGGTGTAGCCAAGAGAATGTGACCTCTTGCATAGTAAGAGAAGTATAATAATAGCAATGACTCACATGGATAGGAAAATCGGCTAACTCCCACTGGGGAATCTCCTGAAAGAAGACCTCAAGCAAGGTAAAGACCTTCTGCTGGGAAACAGGCGCATCGGTTTGCTCTTTGGTCAGCTGGGCAAACTTGCAGGCACCCTCACAATGCAGCTGCGGGCGCGCTTTATTCTGGCAATAAGCAGCCACAAAAGCCCCCTTGCTTAGCAGAAAATACGAGAGGTAATATCCGCTAAGTATCGCATTGCACAAGAAGACAACGCTCAGGAGAATCGCTATGCTACGGGCTGCCTTTTTCATCGCTACAAAGATAGCAAAAAAAAGGACATCCAACGCATTTTTAACACCTTAGGAACACAAACCAATAGTTCTTCCCTATATTATAAAAGAAACCTATAACACACCCCTCTAACTCTTTCTCTTACAAGTGCCTATACATATCAGCCGACAAAGATAAAAAATACAACTTCTCTAGGGGTGTTAAATATACAAAATCACAAAAAAATAACAAAATATATAGCCTCTATTTTAAAAAAAAAATGTAGATTTGCATGAACTTAAAAACACATTAGCCATGACAGGAGCAGAATTACAAGAACTACTCAACAAACATTGTGAAGAAATCCGACATGAACTATCTGGTTTTCTTTTTTATGGAATCCTAAGCTGTGCCGATGGGACTACCTTGGCCAAGGCCTCTGGTAATGACGAGGTTGCAAAACTCATAGAACAGGGTTCTGCCTTTCACCTTACCATTATCAATCAGATAAAGCAAGTGGTATCTAGCATCAAAACTTTGGGGACATTGGAATTAGACTTTGTGCTTATCGAAACCAACAAAATCACCTTCATGATGATGGTCTCTGGACAAGGAAAATTCTTCTCCATCACTGCTTTAGACAGAGAAAAAGCCAACTTGGGTATCGCACGAGCACTGATTACCAGAACTAAAAAAGAATATGGAGATATGCTCGATAGCTTCTTTTAATGATTAATGATTAATGATTAATGATTAATGCCATTATCATTAGTGGCATTAATCATTGATCATTAGTGGCATTAATCATTAGTGGCATTAATCATTTCTAAAGAGTTTTCCGTACTTGGTATATAGAAAAATAGCGCAGAGGAATCCTGCTGAAGCCATACCTGCCCCTACCAGAGATGGGTAATTGGCTGTATATCCGTGGTCTAAAGGCTTACCTCCGAGGTAGGCTCCTAGCGTATTGGCCAAGTTAAAGGCAGCCTGCATAAAGGCAGCCCCCATCATTTGGGCTTGAGGAGACACACGGAACATCATCATATTCAGCGGCGCTCCTACCGACATGGCCACCACGGCACAGACAAAAGTCAAGCCCCAGGCCAACCAAAGTAGGTGAGAGAAGAAAAATACGATAACCAAAACGCTGATCATGGCAATAAAGACGATAACACTGGCGCGTACCAAGTGTAACTTATCAGTAAGCCAACCACCAAAGAAATTCCCTACTACCATACCCAATCCCACTACTATCATCAGCGTAGGCATTTGACTCTTAGGCAATCCTGCATGATCCAGCATCAGCGGCTCTATATAGCTCAGCCATGAGAACAATCCCCCACAACCCAAAGCTGTAATGACAAGCAATAGCATGGAAGGCACCGAAAAGAAGTGCTGCAACTCCTTCCAAAGGGTCTTATCCTTATCATAATCTACCTTTGGCAAAAACAAGAAAATACAAGAAGCGGTGATAAGCCCCAAAGCGGCTATCATACCCATCACAGGGCGCCAACCTAGTATCGTCCCCAAGTGGGTAAATAGTGGAATCACTAGCAAGTTGGCTATAGTCAGCCCACCAAACATAACTGAAATAGCCATAGCCTCCTTGTCCTTGGGCGCCAGTTGCTTGGCTACAATCGCTCCCACCCCAAAGAAAGCTCCATGGGGCAGCCCCGAAAAAAAGCGAGATACCAATAGTAACGAATATGATGGCATCACCGCAAAAAGCCCGTTAAAAAGGGTAAAGAGCAACATAAGAGTAATAAGCACTCGCTGAGGCTGAAAGCGAGTACTCAGCCCCACAAGGGTAGGGGCTCCTACCACCACTCCTATGGCATAGGCCGCAATAAAGCGCCCCACCTGACTATCACTCAGGGCAAGGCTCTCCCCCATGGTGCGCATAAGCCCCATAGGCATAAATTCGGTACTTCCTAAGGCGATCCCTCCTATGGCTAAGGGGAAAAGTTGGCGTATCATTTTCATTGGTTTATCTATTTAAAAAGGGCTGCAAAATTACAACTTTCCTGACAAAAGTCAAGAAAGAAAAATTTTTTTTGCAAAAAAATAAGAGGCTACCCCCTCGGATAGCCTCTTGCAAACACTTGTATAAACTTTAATAAACGTTCTCACTCAATTGCTCTTTGATTCCATATAGCTTATGAGCGATACTTGCATTGTACTGCAAGTCATCTATACGGAGGATAAAGCCTCCGATAAGCTGTGGCTCTACTCTACTCTCCAAAGTGATCTTTTTACCACCACTCAGGGCAATGGCCTTCTGGACAAACTGTGCTTTAAGGCTTTCGGGCAGTTCCACAGCAGTGGTTAGGTATGCGGTAGTTTTTCCCTTATAACGATTGTACTGGATCACATACTCGCGTGCTATATCATAAAGGTCAGAAACACGCTTATTTTCCACCAGTATCTCTATCAAAAGGTTCAGTATAGCCGAACGCTGAGAGAAGACTTCTTGTAGCACCTTATGCTTTATCTCCATTCTCACTATAGGAGAGTGCAAGAGTGCTCGAAGGTCTGGGTTCTCACGTACGACCTCTACCAAGGAGGATATCTCTTGAACAAAGTTATCTTCCTCGTGCTTCTCTATACTATAGTCTAAAAGCGCTTTGGCATATCGCTTGGCTACTTTGCTGGAGTTTATCATTTGATGTTAATTTCGTTCAACAAACTTTCTACGAGTTTCTCTTGTTTCACCTCTGAGGCGAGTTCCTTGGTAAGCACTTTCTTGGCAATATCCAGAGAAATGTTGGCGATCTGCTGTTTGATATCAGCTATAGCCATTTTCTTTTCACTCTCTATAGAGGCTTTGGCATGGGCAAGTAGCTTTTCACTTGCTTCGAGAGCTTCGTCTTTGGCCTGAGAGACAATACGTTCCTTGATCTCGCGAGCTTCCTTGAGGATGGCCTCACGCTCTTGTCGTGCCTCGGCCAAGAGTTTCTCATTGTCTGCCTGTAGGTTAGCCATTTCTGCCTTGGCCTTATCGGCAGCCTCCAAAGCATTATTGATAGAGGTTTCACGCTCTTTCAAGGCCTTGAGAATCGGCTTCCAAGCAAAGGCTCGAAGTAAGAGTAATAAGCAAACAAAGACAATCAGTGTCCAAAAACTAAGACTTTCAGGATGGATGATATTCATGTATTTTTATTTTTCTTTTTCGTAATGATTTCTTGGTTTTAAAGAACCGTTCTGTAACCAACCGTTACAGAACGGTATTCCTTGTCTGCGGCTTAAGCTTTTACTAAAGCAACTACCACAGCGAAGAGGGCAACCCCTTCGATAAGTGCCGCAGCAATAATCATTGCTCCCTGAATCTTAGAAGCTGCTTCTGGTTGGCGAGCAATTCCTTCCATAGCGGAAGAACCAATTCTACCAATACCAATTCCTGCTGCAAGAGCTGCAATACCAGCTCCAATTCCTGCTAATCCCATAATTTAATTTATTTAATGTATTAATGTTTACTTGTTTTTAGAATATTCTTTCTCTATCTTAGTGATGTTCTTCGGCTACTGCGCCTCCTATGAACAAGGCAGAAAGCAAGGTGAAGACATAGGCTTGGATAAAGGCCACCAATAGCTCCAAGATACTAATAAAGAGCGCAAAGGCTACCGATACTGGAGAGACTAGTACAGTCTTAAAGGTAAAGATAAGCCCTACGAGGCTCAAGATAATGATATGCCCCGCGGTAATATTGGCGAAAAGTCGGATCATAAGAGAGAAAGGCTTGGTGAGCATCCCAATCACTTCCACAGGAATCATAATAGGTGCCAACCATACAGGTACCCCTGGAGTGGCAAAGATATGTTTCCAATAGTGACCATTCCCACTGAAGGTTGTGATAAGAAAAGTAAGCAAGGCCAATGTCCCTGTAAATATAATATCATTGGTGAGGGTACCTGAGATAATAGGCACCAGCCCCAAAAGGTTTCCTATCAGAATCAAAAAGAAGACTGTCAGCAAATAAGGCATATAGCGCTCGTACTTTCTGTCGCCTATATTAGGACGGGCTATGTCATCGCGAACAAAGACAATGAGCATTTCCAAAAGATTGGCCAAGCCCTTAGGGGCTTTAGGGTTTTTCTTATAAGAACGCGCTATAGAAGTAAAGGCAAGCACCATAAGCAGTGCAATGAGGAAAAGTAACAATACATTCTTGGTTATAGAAAAGTCCAAGGGGCGTGCATTGGTTACTTGGTGATTTTCATCGTAGAAGAGACGTCCTTGGGCATCGGTGTAGTAGATCTGCCCATGTACACGCGTAAAATATTGGTTTCCTTTGGCCACCACCACAGCTCCTTTGTCATCGTGATGAAATTCGCTAGAGAGGAAAGTAACCAAGCCCTGGTCTGTCCAAAGGATAATAGGCAAAGAGAGACTTATAGGATGCCCTTTCCAGTCAAATAAGTGATAATCGTGAGAATCGGCAATGTGTTCCATCACTATGCTTGTGTAATCCTCCTCTTGTCCCTCAGTAGGGGTCTGGTCTGTAGACGCCTTCCCCGCAAAAGGAAGCACTAACAGACTTAAAAACAGCCACTTACTAATGATTTTTCGTATCATCTTTTAGTAATTATTATTGATGTCGCGTATATTTTATTTCGAGGTACAAAGATACACTTTTATTTTTACTTTTACTTATATTTTTTATTTTTTTTAAGAACAGCAAAATAATGACAAGTGACTAGTGACAAATGACTAGTGACAAATGACAAGTTATTAGGCGTCAGACATTGTAGCGTACGTTTTTTCCCTTCGGGGGAAAGGGGGATAAAAAAGAGAGACTTCCCATCCCTGGAAAGTCTCTCTCTTTAGTTATATCCTTCTTTGGACATTTGTCTCTTGTCACTCGTCGCTTCTCACTAACGATAAAGGGTAAAGTGTCCTTTGAAGGTTCTGTTGTCATCAGGTTCGTTAAGGCGTAGGATAAACCAGTAGTCACCTGTTGGAAGGGCTTCGCCTCCGTAGGTACCATCCCACTCTTCTTTGTTGTTGAGGGTGGCTATCTTTCGTCCATAACGATCGTAGATCACTGTCTCTGCATTCGGATAGCTGGCTAAGTTAAGCGGTGCCCATGTGTCATACTGGCCGTCTCCATTCGGTGTGAAGTAGTTTGGTATCACTACATCCACAAACTCTTTGTACAAGAATACCGAATGTCCGCAGGCCTCCTTGCCTCCATTCTCTTCCTTAAGCTCGCCCTTGCTGTCCTCTACATATACACGTATCTTCTTCTCTACCTTGCCCGTATCTGGGTTCTCTTCTTCATAGTCTGTCTTCTGTACAAAGTAAGTTACCTCATCGCCTGCCTTCACATCCTCTACCTTCTGTACATAGTGGCTCTTGGCTTCCTCTGCCGTATGGTACTGTGCTGAGCAGAAGTATACCGTGTATCGCTCCTTACCTCCTTCTACCTTCACCTTCAAGAGGTTCAAGTCGTTAGAGATACTTGTATTGGTTATCTTCACCGGTGGATAGTACTCTATGTTCAAGTCGCGTACTGACTCACAAAGCGGTGCATCCGACATGG
>NZ_ALNN01000059.1:0-4364 GCF_000293175.1 Capnocytophaga sp. CM59 | reverse complement strand
GAGTTCTTACCATCATCTATCCTACCACCAGCGGTGATAGGAGGTGGTAACCGCTACGACATCAAGGTAACCTATCGTACAACGAATACACAAGAGACCAGACAGGCAAGTCCATTTACAGCGCCAACAGGTTCTGCTACTCCTAGTGGTTATACTCCAGTAGATACCAATGTAACTGAACAGGATATAAGTGTAGCTCCTACACTTGCCCCTGGAGGAACAGAGCTTTACTATACTGTATGGATTAAGGATAAGGGTAACAAGTACTGTACTGATTATATCCCAAGTGCACCTATAAAGATACTTCCTGCCGAAACGACAGCTGATCTTAATGCACGCCATAAGGTAGAGGGAGCTGATGTAGAACAGCAGAATGCTTGTACAGGTACAACGGGTACTAAGGGAGCCTTCGAGTTCACAAGAAATACCACGCCAGCATCACCTGCGATAGCTCGTGAGGATGTAAGTTTTGAGTATGACTTGCAGAGAGCACCTATAGGAACCACAGCCTTTGCCTCAACAGGTACCACTATTACTGATGCCAATATCATACCAAATAGATCTACTGACCCACTAGGAACAGTAAGATATAGAGTAGAAGGCTTAGACGAAGGAGATTATAAGCTTATAGTGAAGAAGTCTTCTAACGGAGAATGTAATGGCTATGATGTGACCAATATAGCGGGTAATGTAGTAACTATCAACAAGAATCCGAAAGTAGACTTTGAGATGACCACTTCATCTCCACCGAAACCGAAGATAGAGCTTGTTCAGATGGCTTGTGCTGCAACTACCTCACCTATATTTGGTTTGACCCCATCTAAGGACAAAGCACAGCTTAAGTTCAAGGTCAAAGGAGGGGTACCACCTTATACAGCGGAAGTGTATATCAAGGATGCGAGAACATCAGAGTTCTTGTTCTCCAGAGCGGTAATACCTTCTACAGTAGCACCACTGTCATACCCAGCGCTCACGATACATGAGGCAGAATATGCTTTTGACCTACCAGACAGAGGAATAAAGTATGAGGTAACCTTGAAGATACGCGATGCTAAGGGTTGCGAATTGGATGCAGGATCAGGCTATGCCTTCCACGATGAAGTTGAGGCTATAAATAAGATAGAGTCTGTATCTTTGGAAACAAAGAAACGTAAGGGCTGTGATCCAGCTAAGTTGGAAGAAATAGAATATACACTTGTATATAGTACAAATGGAGGTAATACTAATGGATATGACGTAAAGATAGAGAAGCTTGATACCACAACAGGTCTCTATAATGCAGTAGCAGGTTCTCCATTCTTTGCCGCAAGTGCGCCTAATGATCTAAAAGGTACCTTGACCATACCTTATGATACTGATGAGATGGCTGATTACCGTGTTACCTTTGTTGATAAGGATAATCAATGTTCTTATGTGGTGCCTCAGAACTATAGAGTAGTTAAGAGCCAGAAACCACAGGTGAATTTGGTTCTTGAAGAAGGAGGCTGTGGAGACCAAGGAACTACGCCACCTCCTGCGACCATAGATTTGAAATTTAGAATAGAGGTACAAGGAGGAGATTATGAAAAACAGGGCTATGATTATACCATAAAAGGTTTAGGAGGAACTCCTTATACCTATACCAATCATAGTGACGCTACAGATCCTGAAATCGTTACACTTCAGGTGCCTGTAGCTGCAGTACCTGCCAATGCGACCACTCCATTTGAAGTGGAAGTAACAGTAACAAGTACAGGTTGCTCCAATAAGGGAACTACCCAGGTGATTCGTCCAGCACAGATAGTGGCTGCTTCCGCTATGACCAAAGGTATTACTTACTGTGGAGGAGAGTCCAACAATGATGGAGAAATAACCGTAACCACACCAGCCACAGGTGGCTGGGGAGGCCCTTACCAATACCAGATTGTAAGCAATGGCGTAGAAGGTGGTTGGACAGATGAGCTTACCTTTGGTAACTTAGGCGAAGGAAGCCACTATGTACAGGTAAGAGATGGCAAAGGCTGTTTGCGTAACTTGGATACCTTTACCTTCTTGCAATTCAACGCTGCAACTATGAAACTTACCGTGCCTGCACCTACACTGATAGACGTGCCAAGCTGTCAGGGTTCACAGGACGGAGCTATCAAGCTTGCAGGAGTAACAGGTGGTAATGTAACCTTAGGAGGTACGCCTCTAGAAGGAAAACTCACCTATGAGCTTTTGGATGCCGAGACAGATACGCCTTTAGGAGTGATACGTTCCGATGATAATCCATCTACCCGTGGTACAGTAACCTTCACAGGCCTAGGAGCAGGTACCTACAAGATACGTGTGTACTCCGATATGCTTTGTGCCGATGACCATGAGGATAGTGCCCCTATACCAGTGGGAGACCCAGGTAGCATCATCGCTAGAGCACGCTTGTCTAGGTACCCAGGCTGTACAATCTCTGGAGATATTACAGTAGAGATAGATAAGCGACCTAATATGCGCACCTCTAGGGCTAACTATAAGGTAGAGCTATTTGATGTAACTGAATCCACACCTCAGTCCCTTGGTGTGATGACTACTCCTACTACAGGAACCAATGGTATCACAGGGGTATCTTACGAGTTTGCCACAAAAGTAAAACCTGGCAACGGCGGAGGTAATGTAGAGCGTAAGTATAAGGCGGTAGTCTTAGATAACGGAGGCTCACCTGATCCATGTGAAGGTATCAGCAATATAGTAATAGTGGATAAGATAACCGACTTGGATGCTGTTTTAGTGGCTGAAGAAAGCGAATTGAACCTCAAGTGCTTCGGTAGCTCTTATGGTAAGATTACAGTGAAAGCTACAGGAGGAAAGGCTGACGAAGGCTATAACTTCAAGCTCCTTAAGGGAGGAAGTCCAGTGCCTACAGGTACAGGTGGTACCAGCAGTGCCAATCCAAACACACAAGGAGTGTTCGAGGGACTCTCTGAAGGAAACTACCAAGTAGAGGTAAGCCAAACCAATGGAGGATGTCCTGTGAAGGTGGTAACAGCAACTATTACCCAGGAGACCGAGTATAGAGTGAAATTTAAGAAAGAGGATGTAACATGTAATGGAGAAAAGACTGGTAAGATTACCATCACCCAGCTCTCAGGAGAGCAACATCGTGATGGCACCAATAGAAAGCTCACCTATGCAATCTCTCCACGCTTGGATCGTTTCCTAGACAAGCCAGGAGGTGTAATTGATAGCTTAGCTCCAGGTAAGTACTTTGTGATAGTACAAGATGAGAATGGTTGTCGTCCAAGCCTCATCAGTGAGGAAGATGAAAACGGAGGTGTTACACCTATTCCTTCTGTTGATATCATAGAGTTCACCATAGGCGAGCCAGAACCACTCAGTGTAACGGTGAACCCTGAAGCTACCGAGCACGAAAGCTGTATAGACGCCAAGGATGGTAAGACCCGCCTAAGAGTATTCGGAGGTACGCCAGTGAGCACAGATCCGATAACTCATGACAAGGTATACCAATTGATCATAGACAGCAACGCACCTATAGCTTACCATACTAAGGATAGCGGAGACCTCTTAGAAGGCTTATCGGCAGGGGAACACACCTTTAGGATTATAGATAAGAATGGTTGTGAGGCCGAAACAGCTGTAACGATAGATCCAGGCTCTGAGGTAAAACTCAAGCTATCGGCAGGTAAGTACGAGTGTGTGGATGGCAAGATCAAGTGGATAGTGGAGGCTAGCGTAACGCCAACTACGGCAGCGCTCAATGTCCGTTACTTGCTCACCGAGGTAGGCAACCCTGCCAAGGTAGACCAGCCACATGACAATACACAGTTCAACTTGGATGTGGATTTGCAAGGCAATACGACCAAGACTTACATCATCAGTGTATTGCATAAGGTAGCAGGCCATGGCGAGTGTAGAGTGGATTCAGATCCAATACAGGTAGCTCCTAAAGAGCCACTAACGATAGAACCATTGTCAGGCAAGCCAACGGTAAGCTGCCATGATGGTGAAGACGGAAGATTTGAAATCACCGCCCGCGGAGGATCAAGCAAGTATAACTATGGATTGAAGAAGGCCGATGGCACCTTCGATTGGCAAGGAGATAACAACAAGTTTACAGGTCTTAAGGTAGGTTCTTACACTGTAGGAGTGAAGGATATGGAATACAACTGTATCGCTGAACTGACCAACATAGTGGTAGAATCTCCAGATAAGATAGCTATCAAGCAGCAAAGCATCCAGCATGTAGGCTGCAAGGGCGAGACCAACGGTAAGATCTCCTATGCGATAGAAGGAGGTAACACCCCATACAAGTGGGAAGTGTATAAGGAAGATGGTACAACCACTTCTAAACGCGGAACAGGGGTGAGAGTAGCCGTACCATTTGAAAT
>NZ_ALNN01000058.1:0-62815 GCF_000293175.1 Capnocytophaga sp. CM59 | reverse complement strand
CAGTATGACAGAGAAGGATCATTGTTATGAAAATGCTTGTGCAGAGCGTGTAAATGGGATATTGAAAGCTGAATTTCTCTTAGATAGGACATTTAATGACGAACAATTAGCTGAAAGAGCTGTTCGTTCGGCTATAGAGACTTATAACCAAGAGCGCCTACACTGGTCATTAGAGTTGAAGACACCAGATAGTATTTTCTTTAATCAAGTAGCATAAACATAGATATTATAGGCTATTAAAGATAAAAGCCATGCTTATATATGATTACAGAACTAAAGTTATTCCTGAAGTTACATAAAGTGTGACTTGATAAAAATGATGTTAAACAAATAACTAAAAGTGTCAACTAATTTTAGGACATGACATAGTGGTTAGTGGTTAGTGGTTAGTTTCTAGAGACTAACAACTGACTACTGACAACTAACAACTGACTACTGACAACTAACAACAACTAATTCCTTTTTACTTCAAATAATAGCGCTACACCGCCTGCAATAAGTAAGAAAATACCTACATACACCACTGGAAGCCAAGGGTCTGATACCAGTTCCACTACACTGAGGTCTGACCAGCGCCCCATACGCTCATCATAACTGAGCTGATAGATACGCCAACCGCCTACACTTATGGGGTGATTGACTTCTATCTTTTCTTCCAAGATACGATTGCTACCCTTCTGATAGATAAGTACTTGAGATTGGAACTTACGTGCTTCAGGTGGCGCCATAACTAGGGTATGTTCTTTATCTAAGTCTATTGCACGAGGAGGAAGCTGGAAGTTCCCTGCCGAGATCCATTCTTTCTTTCTCTGGTGGGTACGCAAGTCCTCTACTGTAACTAGAGCTGCATTGGCAGCTCCCCACATGGTATGGTTAATATAAGTGGAATCTGTATCTGGAATGGCTTTTTCTAAATACTTGTGTAAGGTAATTTTCCAATTCAGTAGCGTGGCCTGCTCCCCTTCTCGCTCCAGCATGAAACCAATAGGTTTTCCTTTAGGCAGCGAAGTACCTGTGGTATCTATCACAAAGAGTTTGTTAGGATAAATGTCTATAGAAAATTCCTTGAGTTCTATCGCCAGAGGCAGATTTACTACCTTATCATCGGCTGTTTTGGCCTGCCACTGGGGGATATCCTTCTTAAGGTCCATCGTAAGGCGAACAATATCTCCCTGACCTAAGACGCCTGCAAACATAGCCAGCCACAAACCAAAGTGATTGAGCAAGAAAGCAATATTCTTACGCTGATAAACCATAGAGCGCTTGAGGATAGAAAACCAAAGATTGGTTAAGGTCAAAAAGAAAACAAGGCCAAAATACCATGTCTTGGTAAGGTCATCTAAGCCCAACTTGCCCAAGATACCTGTAAGTTCCTCAGGCTTTACATTGATACTTCCCAGCCCAATGGTCAGTACCCCAAGTGTTACTACCGTAACAATGGCAAAAGGTGCCGAGGCGAAACGAAGGATAAAGTTGGTCTTGCGCCAAAGGAAATAAATAGCCGTTGTCAAAAAGACAAAGACAGCTCCCCCTACCACATTGTAAGGAAAGCTAAACCAGCTCTTGCTGATACTGCCTATGGAGAGTTGTAGCACCAGTCCTACCACTACAGCGGTAAGAGAAAAAACAATAGCGAAAGGATAAGACTTCATTAATAATGATTAATGGTTAATGATTAATGATTAATCAAAATATAAAAAGTAAGGGCGAATTGTCATTCGCCCCTACTTATTTGTGCAGTTCGCACTATTTTTGTGTAACTAAGCGACCTTCTTTACGAGCTTCTTCGAGCCATTTAGGAACGATAGTTTTCAAGAATTCTTTCTTAGCTGCTTCTTCCTTAGGTATGTCTAAGCCTATTTCTTTTTGAGCTTTGGCTTTAGTACTAATGTCTGGCATTACGAACTCAGCTGCAATATGCAATTTTTCTTTAAGCACATCCAAGTTCTTTTCAGCTTCAAGAGCATAAATAAGCCCATCACTAAGGAGACGCTCTGACTCTATAGGAGCATGGAAAGCCGCTCCATGTGAGGAGTGTACCATATCCCAACGCCATTGAGACTTACGGATAAGAGCTAAGGTAGGTTTCATTTGTTCTTCAGTTGCCCCATTGTCCCACAAGAATTTAGCTTTAAAATGTACTTTAGCCAATTCCTTTTCAAGTTTCATACGCATACCATATACAGCATCTTGGCGGTCATATACATTCTTTCTAAGGTCTTCTTCGCTTTGGCGGTGACAAGTTTGGCAACTGGCAGAAATATTACGCAAAGGACTGGAGATTTGGTGATCAGTGAATTTCACAGCCCCATCGGTCTTGTAAGGCATGTGGCAGTCTGCACAAGATACTCCACGCTGTCCGTGGATACCGAGCTGAGAAAGCTCATAATCGGGGTGTTGTGCCTTGATAATAGGAGCACGACTCACTTTATGAACATAGTCTGTCCAGCCTTCTTTGTCGTAGTATTCTTCCATTTTTTCCACAGTCATACCTTCGTCCCATGGGAAAGTAAGATATTTCTTATCTCCTTTGAAGTAGTATTCTACGTGGCATTGGGCACATACAAGGGAACGCATTTCTTGGTGAGTCGCTTTGTTGATGTCTTTTCCTTGGCGAGCAAAAGCCTCTGCCAACGCTGGTTGGTGTACTTCCAAACTCATAGTCTTGGTATTGTGGCAAGTAGCACAACCGATAGGGTTCACTATTTCGCTACCCCACTTGTCCCAAGGAGCACTATAGTATTCTTCCAAACCTACTTTCTTCATAAGGCGAGGTACATCAGGACTCTTACAAGTCCAGCAAGTACCTGGCTGTGGAGAGTGGGTAGTCTCAGAAGGAGATCCTGTACGGAGGATTTTGGTAACATCCTCTATGGCATGCATGTGGCCACGAGGTGCATTGTATTCCTTAGAGAAGGCATAGCCCGCCCAAAGGATTACCATTTCAGGACGTAGTGCCAAGAGGTCATCATCTTGACTGCTCATATACTTAGAGCGGAAAGTGGTATCGGCAGTAGCTTCCCATGAGTCATACTGACGAGGGTAAAACTCTTTGTAAAGCTCATTGCGGCACTCTTGGTCTTCCAAGTTATTACCTCCTTTGGCTATAAATTCGGCCTCATGAGACCTATTCATTATGGAATTAGCTAACAAACCTAAAAGGAACGTCACTATAGCTAATATTCCTACTAGTAACCAATTTTTCTTTTTCATCGTTGTATAAATTAGTTTGTTTTTAATCAATTATTTTTTTTCTGTTTTTATTAAGTCCTGTATCCACTGTGGGGTATTTTCACCCATATCATCTATGATAGGTACAGGAGAGTGAGGAGCGGAGTTCAATCCGCGTACGCGACTGTGGGGCACCTCGCGGTGACACTCCCAGCAGAGCTTACCATTATCGGCATGTGCCATAGGAGCAGTTACTTTACCTAGCCTTACTTCAGAGACAAGAGTGCTATGGCAGCGGATACAGTTCTCCTGTACTACCTTCTGCCCTGGAGCATGCATTTTGATCACCTGTGGTTCGAGTCGAAAGGTGAACATGGTAGCATGCCTTAGCCCGTCATTGGCCTTGAAGTAATACTTACGGAATACATTGTCATGAGGTACATGGCAATCGTTGCAGACCGTATTGCGTCCATGTGAGGAGTGCGACCATGTAGCATATTCTGGCTCCATGATGTGGCAGTTCACACACGCCTTGGGGTCATCCGAAAGATAAGAATGCGCCTTGGAAAGGTAAAATATATACCCACACAAGCCCAATATAATTCCTACAAAAGAAGGAATCAGATACCGAAAAAATCGGCCTTTCTTAGGGGTGCTTTCATTTGAAGACGTTGGCATATTGTTAATGTTTTGTTTTTTTATTTCCATTGCAGAGATAGGTATTTTTCTTTATATTACAATAAATTTCTTTGTTTTGCATATATTTTATTCTCATTCTAAATAAACATAAATTTAACACTTATAAGTCCGAAATATAAATCAGTGATAGTGAAAAGAGAAACGCAAAAAGCATACTTTCCGCTCCTTTTTTTACGCTTAACTGATTAATTTTTTTAAAAAGCTATTAGAATTAAAAAAATAAATGTACTTTTGCCACAACTTTCATTTCCTTAAAAATCATTTTACCTATGCAATCACTCATAGAAGGAACTATCATACTGATTGACAAACCTTTACACTGGAGTTCTTTCCAAGCGGTCAACAAACTCAAGTGGGCTATCATGAAGAAGTATCGCCTGAAAAAATTCAAGATAGGCCATGCTGGTACCCTTGACCCCTTGGCTACAGGGCTTTTGATACTATGCACAGGCAAGCATACCAAGCAAATCCCTCAGATACAGGACGCTCCCAAGATATACACTGGCACCATTGCGCTAGGAGCTACTACTCCTTCCTATGACTTAGAAACAGAGATTGACGCCACCTTCCCAACCGAGCATATCACTCCCGAACTCATTGAGCAGGTCAGAGAACAGTTTGTTGGAGATCTCATTCAAGCCCCTCCCCTATTCTCGGCTATCAAAAAAGACGGAAAGCGCCTCTATGAACTCGCTCGCAAAGGAGAGACTACCGAAGTACCCAAAAGAGCTATTACCATACATGCTTTAGAACTCTCCCTCACAGGAGAAAAAGAACTCTCCTTTAAGGTACATTGTAGCAAAGGGACTTATATACGTTCCTTGGTACATGACATAGGCAAGGCCTTAGGTAGTGGAGCACACCTTACCTCCCTAAGGCGTACCCAGATAGGAGCATACGCTGTAGCACAAGCCTACACCCCTGAGGATTTTGTGCAACAATTTATAAACCACACCCCCCATGAAACTAACACAATACATTAAGAGAGAAATTGAAGCCACAAGCTTGTCTGGTAAGGAAAGGGCTTTCGTCATTACCTTAGTGATTATGCTTTGTATAGTGGTTTCATTTATTATTATCAGGGTCAATAATAAGCCTGAAGAGATTTGGGTAGAGATTCCCCCTGCCGAGGAAATAGACAAGCTCCTAAAGGAAGAAAAAATCCCTGAAGATACCCAAAAAGAACAAGAAAGTGTTCCCGATAATGCGCCAATAACCACCCGCTCCTATAACGAAGCTGATTCTCGTATCAAACAGGCCAAAGACCTTGAGAGTTTGGACGACCTTTTAGCCAAACAACAAGCCCAAGAAGCTTCTGGTGAGACAGATAAGACCCCTGGCGAAGCAGAAGGCGTAGAACCACCCAAAGTGGAACCCTATAAGGTCAATGATGGTATGTCTTTTAAAGATTTGGAGAAATATAAGCCACAAAACAAGAATGAGAAAAAAGCCAATAAGCGTACCCTGATTTCCTATTATCTCTCTGGAAGAGAAGCCGTTGCAGAACTTCCCAACCCTGTCTATACTTGTGAAGAATCAGGCAAAGTGGTCGTCAATATCACTGTAGATGACCAAGGACGAGTCATAGAGGCCTCTTATAACAAAGCCTCTTCAAGTACAGCCAACGGATGCTTGATAGACAATGCTATCTATTACGCCCGCAAAGCTCGCTTTAACAAAGATAGCAAAAACAAACAACTCGGAACCATTACTTACCTATTTCAATGATACGTACAGCCACCCCTGCCGATGCCCCTTTTGTGGCTCCCCTTATGTTTCAGGCTATGTCTGAAATCGTTTTCAAACTTATTCAACAAGAAGATATTCAGGAGTCTATCCGATTCCTTGAAAAGCTCTTTATCCAAGAAAACAACCAATATTCCTATGAGAATACTTTGGTCTATGAAAAAGATAAACAGATTCTCGGTTCGCTTGTCTATTATAATGGTGCCCATATAGACCCCTTGTCTCAGTCTGTTTTTGATTTTATCAAAGCTTCCTATGGACATGACATCCGCTTGGAAAAAGAAACCCAAGCTGGTGAGTATTATATAGATACACTAAGTGTCTCCCCCAAGGTACAAGGAAAAGGTATAGGCTCCTCTCTGCTACTCCACCTCAAGGAACTACTCAAGGGAGAGACCATTGGACTATTAGTCTCTATGGACAACCCTCAAGCAGAAAAGCTTTACCTTCGTATGGGCTTTGTATATGCCGATATGAAGATGCTCGCGGGGGCTCCTTACAAGCACTTGGTATACCAATCTTAAGGCGTTAATTAATCATTAAACATCAGTTCATTAATCATTAAATTTCTTATCTTTGCAAATAAGAAATGAATTATCAATTATGAATATAAAAGATTTACAAGAGAAAGTAGAGGCTGCATGGGAAAACCGCCGTCTGCTTTCCGATGAAGCTACTATGAAAGCCATTGATGCTACCATAGACCTACTCGACCGTGGAGAACTAAGGGTAGCCACTCCTTCTGATAAAGGCTGGCATGTACACGAATGGATTAAAAAAGCAGTCATTCTATACTTTCCTTTCCGCAAAATGGAAACCAAAGAGGTAGGGATCTTCGAGTACTATGATAAGATTCCCCTCAAGCACAACTATGAGGACAAGGGCGTACGTGTAGTACCTCCTGCTACCGCTCGTCGTGGGGCTTATCTCGCCTCAGGGGTCGTACTGATGCCTTCTTATGTAAATATTGGTGCTTATGTCGATAGTGGCACCATGGTTGATACATGGGCTACCGTGGGTAGTTGTGCCCAAGTGGGTAAGAATGTACACATAAGCGGAGGGGTAGGTATAGGAGGCGTGTTGGAACCCCTACAAGCCTCCCCTGTAGTGATAGAGGACGGCGCTTTCTTAGGCTCTCGCTCCATCATAGTAGAAGGAGTACGCGTAGAGAAAGAAGCTGTCTTGGGTGCCAATGTAGTACTGACAGCCTCCACCAAGATTATAGATGTAACAGGGGAGAAACCTGTGGAATACAAGGGCTATGTCCCTGCCCGCTCAGTAGTGATTCCAGGTAGCTATACCAAGCAATTCCCCGCTGGTGCTTACCAAGTACCCTGCGCCCTTATCATCGGACAGCGAAAAGCCTCTACAGACCTAAAAACTTCTCTTAATGAAGCTCTTAGAGACTTTAATGTAGCAGTATAAAATAACAACTGTGTTATATTTTTGTTAATTACATCTTTTTCTTAGAACTACGCAAAAACATTGCGCAGTAGGGTTATAATTTTGCACCCAGAAAGAGAAAAAGAACCTCTATAACAAATTGTATTTATAACATATTAGGACAGTAGCTCAATTGGGTAGAGCAGGTAATGGTAAGATTATTCTCTTTTAGCAGGTCAATTACCATTTACTTCTGAGCTTCTAACTCCCTGGTTACGGGTTCGAGTCCCGTCTGTCCTACAAAAAACAACTAAGAAAGGTCAAACAGAAGTTACTTCTCTCTTTTAGGTTAAGATTTACTTCTGTGATTACCTTTCTTTTTTTATTGTATAATGTGCTATGGAAAAGATAACCGCCCTACTAAAAGTTGCCCTTAGGCAAAACGCTTTATTCGTCCCTGATATGATGCCTTTTCAAAAGGCTATACAGCCAGGCACCTTGGAATTGGTAGCTGCCTTGCGAAAACATGGTTTTGGCCTTACCGAAAACCTTTTGCATGCTATCAATGGTACGACAAACGAGTATCGCCAGTCTGTTGTCAAGGTAATAAAAGAGGTACTTCATGTGAAACTCAACTGGGCACCCCTTATCAAGAATTGGGAAGTGCCTACAGGCGAGGGCTTTATTGACCATCTTATCACTGCTTTCTATAACCAATATCCTCATTTGATAAAGTCTGATGATTACTTTGACTATCTATATGAAGAGAGCTATAAGAAAGAAAATCATAAGGAGCCTTTTACCCCTAAGCATGAACGCTTTTTAGCCTGCGGACACTATATTCCTTATGGTACTTTTCCGCTGGATCGCTACAATGGTTGTCCTTTCTGTGGAACCCCTTTTGAATTGGGTGAAATAGAATATCAAGGACAGGGTAGCAAGTTAAAAATCCTTGACCTATGGCGTGAAGCAGAGGCCAATACCTTTTTCCAAAACCTACTAAGCTCCAAAACTGCTTTGGATGCCACTCAGTCCGATTCGCTTAAGCTGTTGTTACCTTTTTTCTCAGTGGCTGCCGAGACTCGTATTGGTATGAAAGAGACGCTCGTCTTGGTAGTAGATAGCTACATTGCTCAGGGTGAGGAGGCCGAGGCTGGAGCTTGTTTTAGCTCTCCTACCGATATATTGCGCTATTTGTGGTATAAAAGAACAGGTTTTTTACAAATTGTAGAACCTAAGACCATCATGAAGAAGGACGCTAAAAACAACTGCCATATCGTCAGATCCTTAGACCTGAGTATGACTGTCAAAGAAAGAGCACAAAAAGAACTCAAGCTCAAATACTCCCGCCAGGAATGTGCCAGAGTGGCGTGTTGGCTCAATGCCTTACCTCTTTCAGCGGAAAAGGCGTGTGAGATCATGCACCCTAAGCGTGAGATGTGGGTGCGCTTTATCCGTGCCTTGCGCTTGGCGGAATATAGCAAAAAGAAAGGTTTTGAAAAGCTCGCTACTCTTTTGGACGTATTCTATAACGAGCGTTATAGTGTATGGCAAGCCGAACTTAATGCTGCTTACCAGAATATGGATAGCGAAAAGGCTTTTTTCCTGCTTAAACAGCGCCCTGGGGTCTTTGCCCGCTCTCTCTTTGCTTGTATGCTTTGGCTGGGAGCCGATGACACGCTTTCTGCCTTCAAGGAAATCATAGACCAAGTGCCTACTCGCCTGCTCTTTACCCTAAATACATATGCCGATTTGTACTTTAGCAAAGAGGGCAAACGCAGCGTACAGACGATCTTAGGAACTCGAGTAGAAATTCCTAAACACCCTTTGGTTGTCGAAAGCTATAATGAGGAGCAATTGGCTGAGATGAAGGCCAAGATAGAAGATCTTTGCTTATGGACAATACAGCATCAGTTCGCTAAGGAGGAAAATAAGAACCATTTTATCTATATAGACCCACAACTCTACCATATACCGCTACCTATAGGTGATAGAAGCCATAATGTACATGACTTCAATGCAACCCTTATGGGTACTCGTTTCCCATTAGAAGGTAACGAAATACGCCTTTTTATGCAATGGGGTAAAGACCTGCCTGCTCAGCATCTCGATATGGACTTGTCCTGCCGTATTATCTATAAGGACAGGACGGATATTTGCTATTTCGGGCAACTTACCACCTTAGGGTGCCAGCACAGCGGAGATATTCGCAGTATCCCTGACAAGATAGGTACGGCCGAATATATCAATATTGACGTCAATACCCTACGCCAGCACAAGGCCAAATATGTAACCTTTGTCTGCAATGCGTATTCTTGTGGTGCTTTGTCGCCTAACTTAGTGGTAGGATGGATGGATAGTAAGTATAAGATGAAAGTATCCGAACGCACTGGAGTAGCTTATGATCCTTCGGCTGTGATTCATCAGGTGCGTATCACCCAGCCCTTGCAGAAGGGACTGCTCTTTGGGGTGTTGGACGTGGAGGCTAAAGAGATTATCTGGATGGAACTCCCTTTCCAAGGACAGGTAGCCCAGGCGCTTTCTATAAGTGGGGTAAATGCGCTCTTAGAAAAACTCAACAGCAAATTCACTATCGGAAACCTACTAAAGCTCAAAGCCGAAGCCCAAGGGCTACAAATAGAAAATGACCCTACCCTTGCTGACGAGGTCTATGATATGCAGTGGGCGGGACAAGGAAAGGTGAGTGAATTATTTTTTAAATAATTTTCTCAAATATATTTTATTGTTTGGAGAAAAAATATTACATTTGTGGCAAAATTAAAGATAATACCATGAATCACAACATCAAACCTGGAGTTGCAGTAGGAAAAGAAGTACAAGAGATTTTCCAGTATGCAAAGCAAAAAGGATTTGCCCTCCCTGCTACCAATGTCATCAGTTCCAACAGTATCAATGGGGTATTGGAAGCCGCAGTAGCTATGAAAGCTCCTGTGATTATCCAATTCTCCAACGGAGGTGCCCAATTTATGGCTGGTAAAGGCCTTTCCAACGAAGGCCAAAAAGCAGCTATCTTGGGGGCTATCGTAGGAGCAAAACAAGTACACCAACTAGCTGAAGCCTATGGTGCTACGGTAATCCTACATACTGACCACTGTGCCAAAAAATTACTTCCTTGGATAGATGGCCTATTGGACGCCTCTGAAGCTCACTTCAAGGCTACAGGCAAGCCCCTTTTCAGCTCTCATATGATTGACCTCTCTGAAGAACCGCTCAAAGAGAACATTGAAATCTGTAAGAAATACCTCGAGCGCATGAGCAAAATGGGCATGACCCTCGAAATAGAGCTCGGTATCACAGGAGGTGAAGAAGACGGGGTAGATAACTCCGATGCGGACGAATCTCGCCTATACACTCAGCCTGAAGATGTGGCTTATGCTTACGAAGAACTCCTCAAGGTAAGTCCACAATTTACCATTGCGGCTGCTTTCGGTAATGTACACGGAGTATATAAGCCTGGTAATGTGAAACTTACTCCTAAGATCCTAAGAAACTCACAAGAGTATATCTCCAAAAAATACAATGTAGCACACAACACTATTGACTTTGTATTCCACGGAGGTTCTGGCTCTACCCTTGAGGAAATCCGCGAGGCTATTAGCTACGGAGTGGTGAAGATGAATATAGACACCGACCTACAATATGCTTTCACCGAAGGGGTACGTGACTATATGAAGAACAAAGCCGCTTACCTACAAAGCCAGATAGGAAACCCTGAAGGAGCCGATGTACCTAACAAAAAGTACTACGACCCTCGTGTATGGCTTAGAGAAGGTGAAAAAACTTTCATCGCTCGTGTAAAGAAAGCCTTCGAAGACCTCAACAATGTGAATACTTTATAAAAACTGCATTCATAAGAAAAAGCACTGCCTTTTGGGTAGTGCTTTTTCTTTTTTGAGTTATAATCTCTTGATTAGAAAGCAATTGTAACCTGCTTAGAAGTATCAACTGTAAATACAGAAGCCTTATAAGACTCTGTACCTCCATTTGTTAAGAATATATAACGCTTATCTTTCTCCAAGTCCTCACAAGTAACCACTCCTTGTGCGTTAGTAGTTACCTCCTTGATAGTTTTTGCTCTTAATTCAACTCTTATGATAGTAGATAGACGATTATTATTTTCATAATAATTCTTTACCCATTCATCAGTCTTTCCTGCATATATACTTTCTACTTGACGGAAATATACCTTAGTATTGGCCAAGGGTTGTCCATCTTTAGTCAAAGTGATTCTAGCAAAAAGACTCACCAAGTTAATAGTAGCTTCCTTGGTCTGTCCTTCGGCTACAGTTACACTCACCTCTTGGTAACTTCTCTCGCCCAATACCACTGCCTTATAGGTACCCGGAGCTGGGGTAAAATTAGCTACTCCCTGTGCATCGGTGATCGCTTTAGTTGCGCTACCTAATACTGCTTTTACTCCTTGCTTGTCATAACCTACAGCAACTGATGCTTGGAAACCTGCCGCTGTAATAACATCGAGCAGATATACTTCTTCTCCTTGTAGCGGATTACCATTCTTTGTAACTGTAATCTTAGCGGCTGTCACTGGAATGGCCTTTAGTGTAATTGTGATAGCATTATCTCCCTCTGTAATAGTGTGTTCCACTACATCTGAAACGATTTTATTTCCCACTTTCACTATAAAATAGAGCTTTTTCCCTATGTAGTTTTTTACATCTATAGCCGCTTTTCCATTCTCTATAGCTGCATGTCCTTTCACAGAAGTTCCATCTTCAGTTTCAGAGAAAAGCACCTCTGCCCCTGTATGTTCTACCCCCGTAGTAGTGATCTTTGCTACTGCCTGTTTCTCTTGATTTTTGTTTTGGTCTTGCTGACCTGTCTGATTCTGGTCTTGTTGACCTGTCTGATTTTGGTGTTGTGGTTGCGGTTCATCATTGTTTTTGGAGCAACCCACTACGAAGGCTGTAGCAAAGCAAACAGCCGCGATAAATGTGTAATTTTTTTTCACGATTGTAATAATTTTAATTTCTTCCTACTCTGTTAAGGGCTTTTCGGATACCGCCTATGATTTAACTATTTATCGAACAACTACAAAAAAAGCAAGTCTGCCTATGGAAATTCCATAAGCAGACTTACTTTTAAGAAATAGCAAACAGACAAACGCGGCCTACCTTATTAGTATAATAAGGTGCTGTGCTGTGCTGTGCTGTGCTGTGCTGTGCTGTGCTGTGCTGTGCTGTGCTGTGCTGTGCTGTGCTGTGCTGTGCTGTTTCGCATTACAAAGTTACGAATTTTTACTGAATTATACAACTTTTTTAACTATAAAGTTGCTTGATTATTTAACCTCTATTTAGGTGCAAATTTACATATTTTTCAATAAACACCAACTATTTAAGCGTTAAATTTTTTAGTTCTTTTTTCTATTTACAAATGAAAATATAAAGAAAAATACTATATAAAGAATTTATATAAGTACAAACCAAAAGTTATTACCCCACTACCTCCTTCACTTTTCACTTTTCTCTCTTCACTTAAACGTTTCTATTGCTTCATAGAAGTCTTGTTCATCTATACCGAGGTTTTGGCAGAGCCATTTAGCTCCTGATAGGTAGTTCATCTGCTCCTTGCCTGAAATCATCAGAGGCATTTCTCCCTCTGGGGTAATAAGATAGGTAGTGCCTCCACTTTCTTGGTGTGGGGCTGTCTCATAAGGCATCAGGCGCAATTGGTTTTCTGTGCTTTCGGCCAATGCTTTGAGAGCTGCATCTTCCTCATTATATAGTAGGATCCCCCCTTTGGTAAGGGTATTTATGAAGTCGGTATACTGCTTTTCCTTACCGCTCTCTATATGACTGATCAGTGCAAGAGTCGGGCGATAGAGCTGAAACATAGGTACTTGTTCTATGGGTGAGAGGGTATCTCCGCCCTCAATAAGTACAAATTCTGCTTCAGGAGAATACTTACAAGTAGGGATATTTCCTATAGGAGATTCCAAAAAATAATCTATCTTTTTGGAAAAATAATCCATCGTATGTAGTACCATGGCCGCTATCTCACTTCTTCCCTGAGTGCCAGCAATAACCACTCTGGTTTTCATCTTATGCAATTCATAGAGGAAAGCCCCATAGGAATAGATAGGCAATCCAAGTGCTTGTGCCTGTTGCCATTGCGGATGGGTTGGGGATACATGCTCTCCTATTACTACGGCTTCTGTACTTGGGGAAATCTCTGACACTGAGCCACTTTCTGAGACCTCATGCACAGGCGAGAGTGCCACTACAAGGGATGACAGGCAAGACGCCCCCTCTGTAATAAAGTGTATTTTCATCGCTATTGTTTAGAAGTGCAAATGTACGAAAATTTTTTTTCTTTCCCATTTCTTTCCCAAATTATGTTTTACCTTTGCATCGTAAAATAATAAAATAATTAGATTATGAACACATTTAGAAAAATCGTAACTGTTGTTACTGTACTTTTTGCTGTAAACCTTGCTGCTGCTAATGATGTACCAATCAAATTCAGTGAATTGCCTCAGAAGGCGCAAACCTTTGTAAAAACGCATTTTTCAGAGTCCGATATAGCCTCTGTATGGAAAGATACCGAAATGCTTCTTGTAGAGGATTACACCGTTGTATTCAACAATGGTACTGAAATCGAGTTCTATCCAAGTGGCGAATGGAAAGAAGTAAAATCACGTGGTACAGAAATTCCTGCCAAGATTATTCCTAGTGGTATTGCCCAATATGTAAGCCAAAACTACAATGGTCATCCTATTAAAAAAATTAGTAAAAAACGCTATGGATACGAAGTAGAACTCTCAGGAGGAACTGATTTAGAATTTAGCCAAAACGGAAAATTCCTACGTATAGACGACTAATTAAAATAAAAAAATCGGGATTCACTCCCGATTTTTTTTATTCATTCATACTCATAAGGAACTCTTCATTGTCCTTTGTCTTCTTTATTCTGTCTTGGATAAACTCCATAGCTTCCACTAAATTCATATCTGACAGATACTTACGGGCGATCCACATACGCTGGAGTGTCTTTTCATCTTGCAAGAGATCATCTCGGCGAGTAGAAGAGTTCACCAGATCAATAGCAGGGAAAATACGCTTGTTGGCAATACGGCGATCCAGCTGTAACTCCATGTTACCCGTACCCTTAAATTCTTCAAAGATAACATCGTCCATCTTAGAACCTGTATCGGTAAGGGCAGTGGCGATGATAGAGAGAGAACCTCCATTTTCTATATTGCGGGCGGCTCCAAAAAAGCGCTTAGGTCTGTGCAAAGCGTTGGCGTCCAATCCCCCTGTGAGCACCTTACCTGAGGTAGGTTGTACCGTGTTGTATGCACGTGCCAAGCGAGTGATAGAATCCAAGAGGATTACCACATCGTGGCCACACTCTACTAAGCGTTTGGCTTTTTCCAAAACGATATTGGCAATCTTAACGTGTTCAGTGGCTTCCTTGTCAAAGGTAGAGGAAATAATCTCCCCGCGTACACTACGTTGCATATCAGTTACCTCTTCTGGTCTCTCATCTATCAGCAATACCATGAGATACACCTCTGGGTGATTGTCGGATATGGCATTGGCTATATCTTTCAAAAGGCTCGTCTTCCCTGTTTTAGGCTGAGCGACAATCATACCACGCTGTCCCTTTCCGATAGGGGCAAAAAGATCTATGATACGGGTAGAGACAGAACTCCTACGCCCTGAAAGATTAAATTTTTCATTGGGAAATATAGGGGTCAGGTTGTCAAACGTTACCCTATCACGTACCGATTGTGGGTCACAACCATTGATTTTCAGTACTTTAATAAGCGGATAATACTTTTCACCTTCCTTAGGCGGACGTACGGTTCCCAGTACAGTATCGCCTGTACGCAAGCCGAAAAGACGAATTTGAGAGGGAGAAACGTAGATATCGTCTGGAGAAGCCAAATAGTTGAAGTCCGAGGAGCGAAGGAAGCCATAACCGTCGGCTACCAGTTCAAAGACGCCCTCGCACTCTACAATCCCGTCAAATTCGAAATCTGGAGAGCGATAGCGGTTCTTCTTCTCCTTATCAAAATTCTCATTGTTATTTACCTTAGGGGTATTGTTATGATTTGAAGGGGCAGCATTTGGCTGAGGAAGTGGATTAGGGGCGGTCGTCGGGGGGACAGTTTCCGTGGAAACTGGTTTTGCTGCTGGAGTAGGCTCTGTTTTTTTCACAGCAGGGATAGCTGTATCAGCCTCCTTTCGCTCTTGTTTGGGGAAATTATTAGCTTTTTTGTCCTTATTGGCATGTTGGGAGAATTTCCCTTTGTTTTCCTTATTAGTATTCTCTGGTTGTTTGCGAGCAGCTTGAGCAGCTGCGTCTTTATTTTCCAAGACAGTACTATTTTCCTTGGGCTGCGCTTCTTTTTTGTTTTTCTCTTTTTTAGGACGTGCTTCTTGAGATTTTGTGGTATTAGGAGCTTTTTCTTTTTTATCTCTATTATCCTGATTTTCTTTAGCTTTAGGTGCCGCCTTGGCAGGTTTCACCTTTTTCTCTCCCTCCTCAGAAGGCTTGGTCTCTTTCTCAGAGAGGATCGTGGCTGGGTTCTCGGCTTGGAAATCAATGATACGATAGATAAGCTCTTCTTTTTTGAGCGTCTTAAATTTTTTCATTCCTAAGGATTGTGCAATTTCTTGCAAATCAGGAAGTTTTTTCTCCTTCAGATCGGAAATTTCAAACATATATTCAATAGATTGATATGAGTTTATTTTATATAGGGGATTAAAATAGAAAAAATATTCTATTTGGAAAGATTTTTAAAAATATAGTTGGGAATATTTTGAGAATATCACCTGTAGAGCAAGCGATCTATTTTATTTTCAAGTACTTATTTGAGATGGCAAAGATACACATTTTTTTTAAGGAAAAACATTTTTTCATGAAATTTTTTTTTACTATCTTTGTCCCCACTAAATCAATGAAATGATACAACGTATTCAAACTATTTATATGCTGATTGTCAGCCTTATAAGTGGAGTTGCTTTGTTCTTTAGTTTTGGAGATTGGCCTTCATTATTGCTCTTTGGACTAAGTGCCCTACTGGCTATAATAAGCATATTTGCTTTCAAGAACCGACAAAATCAATTTGTTTTGAACAGATTCAACATATTGAGTAACCTTATTTTACTGGGTGTATTTTCGTGGAGGACGCTACAGTCATCTGGAGAAAATTCGTTTTCTGAGAAAGGTGTTCAGCTCGTAGTCCCATTCATTTCTATCGTATTTTTGTTTTTGGCCAATCGCGCCATTCGCAGGGACGAAGAATTGGTAAAATCGGCAGACCGCCTACGTTAGTACCAAGTAACTTTGTGTGTAAGCTATCCTACACCCCGTGTGTAGGATAGTTTTTTTGCTCTTATATCAAAAGAAAAGAACTACCCCCCCAAGGGAGATAGTCCTTTTTCAAACCTATGTTTAACAGAAAAATTATAAACTGGTATAAGGGGCTTTCTTGAATTTCTTTACCAAATCCTTAGGTGCTCCTTTTTGATTGACTAAGATAGCTATGGTTTTGTAGCGTACATAGTCCTTGCTGGCATACAGATAACCTTTGTTATCATTCTCTGTCCCCCAAGAGTTCTTCACTATGTAGTATTCCTTACCTGTTTGGTCTTTCGCTAGGCCTACAATGTGCATAGAGTGGTCATCAAGGGTTTGATAGTTATCAAAAGCCTCTTGGCGGAACTGGGGCGTAATTGTTTTTTCCTTCCAGTAAGTATGATAGTAGTTTTCTTGCTCTGCAGGGCTTAGGCTCTCAAAATCCTTTTCAGGAACGATTGCTAAACCATTCTGCCAACTGAAGAATTTTTCAGAGACATCGGCCTCCCAACCTACAGTGTAACCTTTTTTGAGGGCATAGTCTATGGTTCTAATTAGATCCTCCATATTTACATTGAAGGCATAATCATAGCTCCAGTTATCAGGTACTGCCATAAGGACATTGTGATACTTAGGCTTGTCCTCTACGGAGATCATCTCTATGTATTTTTCATCTTCCAAACCTACATACTCTTTGGCAAAAGAGTGGGCATCATACATCTTACCATTGTACATAAAGGTCTTAGGCACTTCTCCTAAGTAGGCGTCCATTTTCTTTTCAAACACCTCTTTCCAGTTGTCTGGGAGTTTTTTCATTTTGACAAGCTCTTCTAGGTAAGGCTTCAAGTCCTTTTGCATCTCGTCAAAATTGTTATAGGTAGCCCCATTGATCAGCCCCGTATAAGCCGATTGTGGAAGCACTCCATAGCGGCGATAGCTGTTGATTACATCATGAGGCTCGCCACCATCACCCCAGTTAAGTGCACCTTGCATACGCACATAATTGATAGCTTTGTCCAAATAGATCTTACGCGCGGTGTAGATTTCGGCCAAGTCTACAGGTTTTTTCTTCTTTTTCAAGGCTTCAGATTCCAAGAAAGACGAACCTGCATAGCTCCAGCAAGTACCACTCCAACCTTGGTTTTTTACATCGGTAGCATCCAAGGCCAAAACAGGAGTAATTTGGTAATACTTCTGTATGTCTTTGCCCTTGTTGTTGGCCAATGCATTAATCAAATTCTCTTGCGCAAAGGCCTGTCCTGCACTAAGAAGTACCAAGACAGAAAAAAATCTTTTTATCATTATATAGTAATTTTGATGCTAAGTATCGGGTACTAACTTACATACCCTGCTTTTTTGTATTTTTTAAGCAAGTCCTTAGGGGTTCCTTTTTGGTTGACTAAGATAGACATAGTTTTGTAACGTACATAGTTCTTAGATACGTATAGATACCCTTTGTTATCATTATCAGCTCCCCAAGAGTTCTTTACAATATAGTACTCTCTACCTTTTTGATCTTTGGCTAGACCTACGATGTGCATGGCATGGTCATCAGTAGTTTCATAGTTATCAAAACCTTGTTGGCGCAAAGCTGGTGTGATTTCTTTTTCATTCCAGTATACATGGAAATAATCTTTTTGTTCTGCCTCTGTAAGGTCATTGTAATCCTTTTCTGGTACCAAGGCCAATCCGTTCTTCCAACTGAAATATTTCTCAGATACATCGGCTGCCCAAGCTACGGTATAGCCTTTGCTGAGTGCATAATCTATGGTGCGGACGATATCCTCCATATTTACATTGAAGGCATAATCATAGCTCCAGTTATCAGGCACTGCCATAAGAGTATTTTGATATTTAGGTTTGTGTTCTACCGAAAGCATTTCTATATACTTTTCGTCCTCTAAGCCTACTACTTCTTTAGCAAAAGATTTTGGATCGTACATCTTGCCATTGTAGAGGAAGGTTTTAGGCACAGCTCCTAAGTAAGTATCCATTTTTTGTTCAAATACTTCCTTCCAGTCGGCTGGTACTTTTTCACTCTCTACAATTCCCTTGAGGTAACCCTCTAGGTCCTTTTGCATTTCGTTAAAATTATTAACAGTAGCACCGTTAATTAAACCTGTATAGACAGACTGTGGAACCGCTCCATATTTGCGATAGATATTGATAATATCGTGCAATTCGCCACCATCTCCCCAAGTAAGAGCACCATGCATACGCAAGTAGTTAATAGCCTTTTCCAAATACACCTTACGAGCTGTATAGATTTCTGACAAATCCACAGGTTGTTTTTTCTTTTTCATCATTTCTGACTCCAAGAAAGAAGCCCCTGTATAGCTCCAACAAGTACCACTATGTCCTTGGTCTTTGACATCGGTTACCCCTAAGGCAAAGATAGGCTTAATCTGGTAGTACTTTTGTACATCTTTTCCTTGATTGTTTGCCAAGGCATTGATCAAGTTGTCTTGTGCAAAGAGCTGTCCTGCTCCCATGAGCACAAGTACTGAAAGTATTTTTTTTGTCATAATTAATAATTTAGAATACTATTTATACTGTATTTTTTCAACTTTTCTCGCCCATGAAGAAAGTCCAATTCCATAAGGAAAGTACATTGTACGATTTCCCCGCCTAAGTGCTCTATGAGCTTGGTTGCTGCCTGTGCAGTACCGCCTGTGGCCAACACATCGTCATGCAAAAGCACGCGCTCGCCCTTAGCAATCGCATCGGTATGGATCTCTAAGCTACTGTTACCATACTCTAGGTCATAGTGTTCGCCTATAACCTCTCCTGGGAGCTTACCTGGTTTTCTAATAGGTACAAACCCCACCTTAAGCGCATGCGCCAAGAGGATTCCAAAAAAGAAACCACGACTCTCTATGGCAGCCACTTTGTCTATTCGCTCATTTTTGAGAGGGGCTAAGAGCTGTTGCAATACAGCCTCGGTTGCCTCAGCACTGGATAGTATAGGGGTTATATCCTTGAAGACTACTCCTTTCTTAGGAAAATCAAGAATGTCTCGTACAAAATCTTTTATTTGTATATTATTCATTACAATTGCTTTCAAAAAACCTTTTGCAAAGATACGTTTTTTTAATTGAAAAACCTAATATATAATGATTAATGTTTAATGATTAATGCCATTAATCATTATCGGCGTTAATCATTGATTGGCATTAATCATTAAACATTATTGTATAAGTCCATCTACAATGCGGATAATGCGTTGTGTCTGGGCGGCGATGTCCTCCTCATGGGTTACAATAACGATAGTTGTGCCCTTGGCATTCACCTCTTTGAAGATCTGCATCACCTCAGCGGTTGTCTTGGAGTCCAATTGTCCTGTAGGCTCATCGGCCAGTAGCAAGGGCGCATTGGCAATCAGTGCGCGGGCTATGGCCACACGCTGTTTCTGTCCACCTGAAAGCTCATTGGGATAGTGCTTTGCCCAAGAGGCAATGCCTAAGGGTTCGAGCTTTTCCATGGCGCGCTCCTCTCGCTCCTTCTTAGGGACATGCTGGTAGAAGAGCGGCAGGGCTACATTCTCCACCACATTCTTATAGGCAATCAGGTTGGCCGCTTGGAATACGAAGCCTATATTTCGGCTGCGATAGGCCGAGCGCTCTACACTATCCAAAAGACTCATATCCTGACCATCAAAGTAATACGTACCACTATCGTAAGTATCCAATAGGCCTATGATATTCATCAGGGTTGATTTGCCCGAACCCGATGCCCCCATGATAGAAACCATCTCACCGTGCTCTACTGTGAGATTGATCCCTTTGAGCACCTGTAGGGTGTCATATTCGGTATGATAGGCCTTTTTAATATCATTGAGCTGAATCATTCTGCACTATTTTATCGTTAGTGGTTAGTCCCTTGGTAACTTCAGTATATTTTCCATCGGAAATTCCCAGTTCTATATACTTTTTCTCCAATGTTGCCCCATTTTTCACCCATACATAGGTAGAATCATTCTTATAACCAATATATTTTTCCTCGATAGAAGGTACATTCTTCTTGCTATTGAGGATAATTTCAGCGGTTGCAGAATAGCCAGAGCGAATCACAGGCATCTGTGCATTTACAGGAAATTCCGCTTCCAAGGTGTATTTCATGATCCCATTCTCCAAGGTACCTTTGGAGGATATTTTGGTGATTTTGGCCGTAGCTTTAAGGTCTTTATACGCATTGAAAGCCAAAGAGATACTATCCCCTAAGTGTATATTCTCCAAGTACTGTTCGGCTAGCTGAGTACGAAAAACAAACTCTCCCATCTTGGCCAAGATAGCCACGGTAATCCCTGAATTGAGGGTGTTACGCTCAATCACTGAAGCCCCTTCTTGTAAGGGTAGGTCTATGACCGTACCTGAAATACTGGATTTTACTATATTGGAGGTCTCACTCTTTCCGATCACCTTACCTGTTTTCTGGATTGCCAATTGGTTCTGAGCCGATAGGAGTTGTTCCTTGGCCGTACCGTATTCTCTTTCTGCGGTTTCCATATTAGCTTGGGAAATAGTCTGTGCCTGATAGAGTTTCTTAGAGCGCTCATAGGACAGCTTGGCTGCATCAAAGTTTATCTGAGCCATTTTGACATTGTTCTCCAAGCGTTCCAGCTCTAAGGTACTAGGTACAAGGCTGATAGAGGCCACTGGAGACCCCTCTTGCACTACATCGCCTATCTTGACAAAGATTTTGTCCAAGACCCCTGAGAGCTGCGACTTGAGTTCTATTTCCTTGACAGGATACACATTGCCAGGGATATAGATTTCCTCCTTGATGTCTCTGTTGGCTATACTTACAGAAGGCATTTCCACCTGTGCTTTGGAGCTGTTAAGCCAAAGGAAGGCTACCACTCCCACGAGCACTATGGCTAAGAAGATTAAGAGTTTTTTCTTTCTTTTCATTACAATTAGTTTTGAGTTTTAGTATTATAAAATCTAAGGACTATAAGGTTTTAGCTATTGATTCGCATTACTAATAATGATTCACTTTTCACTATTCATTGTTCACTTTTCACTCTTTTCTTTTTCCCCGAAAAGGTTCAGTGCTCTTACCCAAGAAGTTTTCTTGTAAGAGATAAAAATATCAATGACCAACAACACAAAGGCAATAGCTAAAAACCACTGGAATTGGTCTTTGTAATCGGAAAATACCTGAGACTCATATTCATTTTTCTCTATGTTGTCCAAGGCCTTTTTTATATTATCCAACACCTCACGCGTATTGGTACCGTCAAAATACTTACCCGATGCCCCTTGTGCTATTTCCTCCAATAGGGGTTGGTTGAGTTTGGTGATGACCACCTGCCCATCTTTGTCTCTTTTGGGGAAGGTCTGCCCATTTTCAGTGATTGGAATGGTAGCTCCTTGAGCGGTTCCCAGTCCAATGGTAAAGATACGGATTCCCTTATCATTGATCTCTTGCAACAAATCCCCTGCCCCTTGCTCGTGGTCTTCCCCATCGGAGAGGATCACAAGTATTTTGGAAGCCTGTCCTGAGTCCTTAAAGTAATCTATGGCCGTCTGTATAGCCTCCCTTATGGCCGTTCCCTGAGAGGAGAGCATATCGGTATTAATCCCTTGAAGGAATATCTTGGCGGCCGAGTAGTCCGATGTCAGTGGCAGTTGCGGGTAAGCCTGTGCAGCATAGGGCACAAAGGCAACCCTATCCCCATGTAATTGTTCTATAACTTGGGAGATAATATGTTTGGCTTTTTCTATGCGGTTAGGCTTCACATCCTCAGCCAACATACTCTTGGAGACGTCTATGGCAAAAACAATGTCCACTCCTTCACGCTTTACGGTCTCCAGTTTTGTCCCTACTTTGGGATTGACAAGCCCTATGACAATAAAAGTGAATACAAGGATAAAGAAAACAAACTTTACCCAAGGCTTGAAGTGGGAAGTCTCCGAAGCCAAACGGGAAAAAGTGGGCTTCTCTGCAAAACGCTTTACGGCTCTTGCCCTCCATAGCTGTACCCCTACATAGAGTAAGGTAAAAAGAGGGAGCAAGAGCAATAGGTAAAAATATATTTTTTCTTCGAGGTGTATCATACAAAACTTCTAAAAACTGTGTGTCGTAATCCGAACTCAGCAGCCAAGAAAACCAAGGCTAAGAGTGCCCATAAGCGGAAATTCTCCTGATGTTGGTAGTACTTGAGTTCTTCTATCTTTGATTTTTCTAACTTATCTATTTCAGTGTATATTTGTGCCAACTTCTGGTTATCCGTTGCTCTAAAATACTGTCCACCTGTGGTTTGTGCTATCTGAGTGAGGAGCTTCTCGTCTATCTCCACAGGTACCATATCGTACTGCAAAGAGCCGTCGGGGTTATAGGCCACAGGCGAAAGTGCTTTACCGTTGGTACCTATCCCAATGGTATAGACACGTATGCCATATTCTTTGGCCAGTTCGGCCGCACTAAGTGGGTCTATTACCCCCGTGTTATTTACCCCATCTGTCATTAGAATAATTACCTTACTCTTGGTCTTGCTATCTTTAAGGCGGTTAATGGCCGTCCCCAATCCCATACCTATGGCAGTACCATCCTCTATTTCTCCCTGCTTGATGTCCTTAAGTGCCTGAAGCACAACCGATTTATCCGTGGTAGCAGGTACCTTGGTATAGCTCTCCCCAGAATAGACGACAATCCCTATACGGTCGGACATGCGCTGCTCTATAAACTGAGATGCTACTCGCTTGAGCGCTTCTATCCTATTGGGTTTGAGGTCTTTGGCAAGCATACTGGAGGACATATCTATAGAAAGGATTATATCAATCCCTTCGGTAGTTTTCGTCTTGGTAATTTCTGAGGAAGAGCGTGGGCGCGCCAAAGCTACAATAAGTGCAGCCAATGCCAAGCCTCGCAGTACATACAAGAGTGGTCGTAACCTAACTCGCCATGTACGCAAGGGCTGTACCCCTTGCAGAGAAGAGAAAAGTACAGACGGCATTTCCCTCTTTCTGCTAAGCCACTGCCAAAGAATCAGCAGAGGAAAGAGTAAGAAAAGCCAAAAAAATTGGGGATTCTCAAAGGTGATATCTTTCATTTTAATATTCAAAAACATACATGCTTTCAAGGCTCAAAGTTACTAATTTTTTCGGGATATTTCAATAGAAAAATTGTTTTTTTATATAGAACAGACTCATTTTAACTTACTTGCTGAACTCCCGTTAATTAAATAAGAAAAGGCCGTCCCTTTGGGGACTGCCTTTTGTTTTACAAAACTATTTTAAATTAGTTTACAGCATTAGAGAGTTCAGTTCCAGGTTTGAACTTTACTACTTTTTTAGCAGGGATACTGATGGTTTTCCCTGTCTGTGGATTTCTTCCTTCACGGGCAGCCTTTTCAGATACTGACCATGAACCAAATCCTACCAAGGAGATCTTATCTCCTTTTTTCAAGGTCTTTTCTACAGTTGCTAAAAAAGCTTCTAAGGCCTTTTTTGCATCGGCTTTTGAAAGTCCAGCCTCTTGTGCAATTGCGTCGATGAGTTCTGTCTTGTTCATAAAATAAATACTTAAATCGTTAAATACAGTACAAAAGTAAGGTTTTTATTGAGATAACCAACCATTTAAGACGAAAATTCATTGAAAATGAAAAACTTTATCGTTTCCTTAGCCCTTACTTTATTTTTTTATGAGAAAATGACCTAAATAATCAAGCAAAAAAATCGCCCTCTGCAAAGTGAAAACCATTGAGAAACTCACGAGCACTCATGCGTTTTTTGGAAGGAAATTGCAAACTTTCTATCTTGAGAAAGCCGCCTTGTACAGCTACTTTTATCTGCTTATCTTCCAAGAGAACACGCCCTATAGGTAGGTTATGGGTAGCCTCCTGTGGAGTGGCTTCATATATCTTGACCGCATACGTCTCTCCCTCATGATGAAGCTGTGCCCATGCTGTTGGGTAAGGCGACATACCACGTACAAACCTGTCTATCTGGGCAAGGGATTGCTCCCAAGATATGTGGGAAGTCTCCTTGTGTATCTTAGGGGCTGGTTTTTCTACCACTTGTTTCGGCTGTGACTGTGGAACTGCCTTATCTGAAGCAATCAGAGCGAGGGTCTCCACTACCAGGTCTGCCCCTACTGTCATGAGCTTGTCATGGAGTGTACCCGCCGTCTCTCTGGGAGCAATAGCTACTTCCTTCCTAAGGAGGATTGCCCCTGTATCTATCTGCTCATCTATAAGGAAAGTGGTTACCCCTGTGGTCGCCTCTCCACCAATAATCGCCCAGTTGATAGGGGCTGCCCCTCTATAATCGGGAAGTAAAGAAGCGTGTAGGTTGAAAGTACCCTTTCGGGGCATCTGCCAAACTACCTTAGGAAGCATACGGAAAGCCACTACCACCTGTACATCGGCTTGGAAGGCCTTTAGCTGAGCTAAAAAGCCCTCATCGCGAAGGGAAATAGGTTGCAATACAGGAATCTGCTGAGAAAGGGCATACTTCTTGACAGACGACTCTTGTAGCCTCTGTCCACGCCCGGCAGGCTTATCGGCTACCGTTACTACGGCTACTACCTGTAAGCCCGCTTCTACCATGCGTTGGAGTACCCCCGTAGCAAAATCAGGCGTCCCCATAAATATAATACGTAAATCTTTCATCTGTAATTAGTTGTTAGTCACTCGTCATTAGTCATTAGTCATTATCAAAGGATTCCATTAAGTTTAGAGTGTAGCTTCGTCGTCTGTGTATCGGTAAGGCTGGCTACATAGCAGGTAATGGCCAATATCTGCTCATAGAGGCTGTCCTGTTCCTGTAAGTAACGTGCAGGAATGGTCTTGAGTATAATATGGTCATAGGAGGAAGTCGTCCCATGCCACTTGTGATAGACAGCTGTAAAATATACCCTAAGCAGATGCTGGAGAATGGCATACCCGGCCAACTCCTTCTCTACAACCTGTGGTGACTGGTAGATATTGCCTACACTCAGGTCTATAATATCCTTGATTTGGTTCTTATACTTGCTTTGCTCCAAAAGTGAGGAGGTCAACTCCCCCCTGAGCAGCTTTTCTTCGTTTTCCTCAAAGAGGGCAACCGTCTCCCCTATCAGCGTACCTATGGAAAGTGCTCTAAGGTAAGCTACTCTATCTTGCTTATGGGTAAGTTGGTAGTACTTTTGGGTGATATTCTCAGGCTTTATTTTGCTCCCTCGTATCAGTTGTATAAGGTACTCCAAGGCATTGTCTTCGGGAATCCAACCCAAGTTGATACCGTCCTCAAAATCAATGAGCGTATAGCAAATATCATCAGCTGCCTCTACCAAGAAAGCCAAGGGGTGTCGTACATAGCGCGCTTGGTCTCCCTCGTCTATAGGTAAGAGCGAAAGCTCTTGGGCAACCTCATGGAAAAATGCCTTGTCCGACTGGAAGATATTATACTTCTTATCATATACTGCCCCAGTGGGTTTTATCGGTAAGGATTCCTTAGGATATTTGATAAAGGTACCCAAAGTAGCATAAGTAAGGCGCAAGCCTCCCTGTACTCCTGCGCGGCTTTCGGTCAGAATCTTAAAGCCATTGGCATTGCCTTCAAAACTACATAGGTCGGCATATTCCCGCTCGGAGAGCTGTTCTTTGAGTACGCTCCCCTCGTGATAGCGAAAGAAATCACCTATAGCCTTCTCACCACTATGCCCAAAAGGCGGATTACCTATATCGTGCGCCAAAGCAGCCGAGGCGACAATGGTACCAAAGTCATTCATCTGGTAGCCCAGCGCTTGCAAGTGGGGATACTTCTGGAGTACCTTGGCTCCTATGGCTCGCCCTAACGAACGCCCTACCACGGAGACCTCCATACTATGGGTCAAGCGTGTATGTACAAAGCCTGAGCCTGAGAGGGGAATGACCTGTGTCTTGTCCTGCAAGCTACGGAAAGCTCCAGAGAAGACTATACGGTCGTAATCCACATCATAGCTCAGCCGCGTAGGGTCTTCCTCCTCTCGTGAGCGAGTCTTGGTGTCTCCTTGTTTGCGCAAGGATAGTAGGTGTTGCCAGTCCATCATTTGAGTTTTGAGTTTTTAATTTTGAGTTCGAAGGATTATAAGATTTTAGTATTTAAGAGAGTACCTTACTGAACGCCTCTGAGTATTTGGTAGGGGTAAATTCAATGATTTGATAGGTAGCTATTTGGTGCTCATAGAACGGATCTTGGGCAATGATTCCCTCTACCTCTCCCCTATTGCTTGCCTTACACAAAATCACTCCTCCTGTGCGAGGTACTTGCGCTCCCGATGCTACAAAATACCCTGAAGCATAATGCTTATCTAAGTAAGCACGATGTGCCTCTAAGTGTTTTTCAACCTCATTGAGGTCTTTCTGATAGGTTAAAATAATAAGATACATAGGATAGTTTTTAGTGATTAGTAGTTAGTGTTTAGTGTTTAGTTATCAGAGACTTAGCTACTAATCACTATTCGCTGATCACTATTCACTATAAGTGGCAAAGATAGGAATTTATTTTGAGTTTATCAATTTTTTTATAGTATGATGGTGTATATATCGAAAAAAAATAATATTTTTGCACCAAATTAAAAAGCATTATATGTCTCAAACAAGAAAAGCAACTAGTTTGCACAGTAAAGTAACAGAGTTACTTCAAGCACAGATAGCTATGGAAGCCCATGCAAGTGCCACTTATTTAGCAATGTCTTCTTGGTGTGATGCCCATGGTTACAAGAGAAGTGCTGCTTTCTTCCTTAACCATGCTGACGAAGAACGTGGCCATATGCTCAGAATATTTAACTTCTTGAACGAAAACGGTGTAAGAGCACTCTCTCCTGAAGTGACCAACATCCAACAAGAATACAAGAGCCTTAAGGACGTGTTTGAAAAAACTTTAGAGCACGAAATCGCTGTTACCGACTCTATCAACAACATCGTAAAGGTAGCACGTCATGAAAATGATTTCGCTAGTGAAAGTTTCCTACAATGGTTCGTTAACGAACAATTGGAAGAAGAACGCCTTGTACATGATATACTTGATATGTTCGAGTTCGTAACTAAAGAAGAGCCTTTCGCTATCAAACTCCTTGACGAGCGTGTGCCTCTCGAAAGCTAATCAAGCACTTAACAGAATAAAAGGCTGCCTGAAAAGGACAGCCTTTTTTGTTATTCGATAATCAATTTTTCTTGTAGAGATGTCCTCTTATTTCATCTGTAGAAATAAAAAAATGTCCAAAACCTTTTTCTGTCAGACCTAAAATAAGTTCTTTGTCTCTTGACCAAATTCTATGCTTGTACTGAAAGTACATAGCAATAAAAGGATAATCATCTTCGTCAATATCCTCTACAATAGTATATTTTTTTCCTTAGCCAGACGGAGGGCTACATTTCTATTGGTTTCTTTAGAAAGTGCCATAATAAATTCATAATCTTCAGGGCTTTCTTCTTCGAAAGTAGGCTCTACAAGGGCTGATTTTTCCCTTGTAACAGTCTTTTTTGTCTTTGTTTTGGTCCCCTTAAAGAAAACAAAGCTAAATGTCTTAAGAAGTTCCATAAGGGCAGAGGCTTGTGGGTGACTCGCATTAATGGTAAAGGTCATAGACATAAGATTCTTATTTTGTAAGGCAAAGATACAAAAATTATTCCAAAGTAGGAATTAGTGATCGTTTTTGCTTTTAAGGACAAAGCAAAAACATACAAGTAGCTTTAAAGCGAAGTAATAAAAGTTAAAAATCCTAAAACTACCCCTACCAAATTGGGGATAATGAGAATATAATCTGGCTTAGGCTCTTTTGTCCAGCCATAGACCACCCAGATAAGACAAGACCCCGCTGCAAACAAAGGTTGCCAAGGTTGTGCTTTGTGCCCCTCTAAGTTGGCCATAATTTGAGGAATATAGGCTACAAATACCGCCACTCCTATAAAGGCTCCTATGGAACCTATAAACAAATTAATTTTTTGCTTGATATTTCTTTTTTCGTTCATAATAATATTTTTTTCTGCAAAGGTAGTAATAATTTTCGTATTTTGCAAAGAAATCTCAAAAATAATTAGAAAAATTTTCATTTTACACTCTCCATAATGAAGCCTGTAATCTGCGAATATGAGGGTCCTCCACTACATCAATAATAGCTAAAATATCAGCTGGAATACGCATGTGATGAATGAGTAATATTAATCTTTTTTGTCAATTTCTAAATTTACTAATCAGCCTCGCCAACTCTTCCGAAACCTTATATTTAAGAAGAAACAATACACTCATCCCCCCTACAAGTAATGATTTCAAACCAATATTCACCAGCGGGTGAAACGGAAAATCCCAAAAGAAAAAGCATCCTATCGCTAACAAACCAAAGAGAGTAGTCTGTAATGTTTCCTTATAAAAAGGCTGTAAGCCATACTTGCGATACACAAAAACCGACTTGAGTAGGTTATACGAACTAAAAGCAATCAGGGTCGCTACGCCCGCCCCATTGATACCATAAAGGGGAATCAGCCACCTATTCATCAGAACGGCTCCTATGACCAAGAAAACGCCCAAAAATAGCACTGTGCGATAGTAAGGAGAATTGAGCAATACGGCATTGCTAAACCCTACTAAGGCATCAGAGAGCTTTACTACGGATATGATAATAAGCACCCAAAGCCCTGTGCTGTAATCCTTATCAGGCAAGAGGGCGTAACACTGCTGGGCATTCACCACAATAAGTACACAAATGACCATACTCACAAAGTAAGTATTTACCGTACTGCGCTTGTACAAATCTGCAAGCTCTTGGGGTCTCTGTTGGTTCATAAACTGTGCCGTGAGCGGACTTACGATCTGGTACATACTGCGGTAAGGAATAGCAATCACTGTGGCGGTAAAAATAGCTACATTGTACACCGCAATCTCACTAATCGGCAAATATTGGTTGAGCATAAACTTATCTATGTCCATCAACACAGAAGCTACTGAACCTGATAAAATCACAAACAAACTGTACAAAAAGACTTCCTTCTTACCCTGTGGCAGTCCCCAAGCAAAGGTAGGTCGGCGTACATAAAAAGCAGAAACAAACATCAAGAGCATACGCAGGACATACACCCAAAACACCCCCCACATTAGCTGATGAAAATCAATAATACCAAAGTAAATGGCTACTAATAGAAGCATCACCCCTACCCTATGGAATACCTCCTTGAGGAAATTGCCAAAGACCGTTTTGAGTTGTACCCGCATCCAAGCGTAAGCTATCTCAAAATAAGCCATAGCTACCGCTGTAAGGAAGATAAGCCACACATACGGACGCACTTCTGCATTCTTTGCCGATAACCATTGTGTGATTTGCTCATATGCCATACTTCCAAAAAGCGTAGCAGGGAGAATCACTAGTAGTGGCAAAAGGCAAAGCATCAGGTTGAGTTTGCCTTGTTCCTGCCTATCGGTGTAAGCGGAGTAATAGCGTACCCAAGTGTTGGACACCCCAAAGGCTATCAGTGGAGAGAGAATCGTAGCAGTGGAAGTAACATAGCTTACCAAGCCATATTGTGCTTTGGAAAGGAAATAGGTAAATAAGAAAAGAGTGTTCAACGCCCCTATGGCAAACCCCAAATAGGTAGCCACTACATTCTTAAACGATTGTCGGAGTACGATGCCCATAATATTTATTTTTCTAATTCTTCTCTATCAACCACTACCCATTTCCCATTCTTTTTAGCCCCTTCCCGCTTGATAATCCCTGCTTTGGTTAGTTTTTCTATATAGTATCTAACACTATTTCTCTCATCTATTATTTCACTTTCCAGTTCTTTCCTCGTTATTCTAGGATTTTCTTTTATAGCCTTTATTATCTTATGTTCAATATTACTTAAGATTTTATTGTCAGATTTATTAGGTAGTCCCTCCAATTTATTAGGTAGTTCCTCAGATTTATTGGGTGTTTCTTCCGATTTAATGGGTGTTTTATTGGTAGATTCTCCTAATTTATTGTCAGATTCTCCTAATTTATTGTCAGATTCTCCTAATTTATTGTCAGATTTATTGTCAGATTCTTCTCCAAAACCTTCTTCAAAGTAGGTTGTAGAAATTGGTTCTACAACTCTGAAAGCGGTAATAAGTGAAAAATCAAAAGAAGCCTTTCCATTTCCATTCTCTTCCAATTCTTTCTGTACCCTATATACACCACGACTAAAGCGGTTCACATAACCCAATACCTTCATAGCCTCAGCTATAAATTGCTTGTTTTTGTTTTACCCCAACTCCTTAGGATCTATCCCCAATACCTTATACCAAGCTTGGGCGTTCTCTGAGGTTGGGTCTATGCCTTTGCCTTCGGTATAAAAAGGTTCCCATTGCCAATCCTCTCCTCCTATGCAGCCAATAGCAGCGTAGTTCATCAGAAATTCTTTAAAGTTACTGCCTATATAGAGTCCATGGTTCTCACTGCCATCGTGACTAAGATACACAACCTTACCATAATTCTCTGGTTCTAACTCAATAGCGATATAATCGCCGTTGCCTACTTGGTGAAAAGCCATTTTATTATGCCAAACACGATCATATTCGTTATTGTAATCGGGATATACCTCTTTTACCCAACCTTTGCGGTCGTCCTCATAGTCCAAAAGCAAATCCAATCCAAAAAGCAACTGTCCACGAAAGATTTCAACTAATTTATCAGGTAGAGAAATGTCCCCCTCGTCTGTAATGTCGTTGATATCCCAATAAAAATCCAAATGAGCGGTGTTTTCCAAGAGTACTTCACGGAAATGCGAAGGCAATATATAGCCTAATTGCTCCTCTACTGCTTTGATTTCCTCTTCGGTAGCTGGTTTTCCTATTGTTAAAGGGTCTATATTACCACCAAGGGTTTCTATCTTTTCTAAAAATAGGTTTAAGCGTTTTTTAAAAAGATCGAAATTGTAAGTTGATGTCATCATAATATTTATTTTATGGAATTAATTGTTTGTTTTTACTTCCCAAAAGCCATTTCGCTTACCATTTTTGCGTTCGATAAGTTCTTTTTCTACCAGATTTGCCGTAATAGTCTTTACGGTACGTTCTGATTTTCCTATATGCTCGGCAATAATCTTTTGAGTAGCGGTAGGATTCTGTTGTAAGTATTGTAATACTGCCATTTCCTCTAAAGTGCAATTCAAAGTGCAAATTTTGCACTTTGAAATTTGTTCTTTTGCACTTTGAAATTCTTCACCTACTAATAAATACCGGTTTTTAAGCTCGTTATCTTCGCCTAAAAGTAGATTTCTAAAGAAACGTTCTATATATTCGGTAGTTGCTGTTATCCCTTTAGCAAGGTTGTTGTAATTGGCACGGACTAATTAAATAATCACTATTTACCTTTCTTGCATTTTTACTTTCCTATGCAGAATGTGAAGTTTAACATATAATTTTTTGTTTATCAATGAATTAAGATGATTTTTGAGGTAAAAAAATGTAAAAACGCAACCAAAATAAAGAAATTAAGGTGAAATAAGAGAAAAAATACTTTGTTTTTTGAGTTATTAGAAAAGTGGTTTTTCTTTGCACAAAGGTACGTATTTTTTTGTGATTCAACAAAATTATTCTCTATTTTACCTTTTTTATATTAATTCATCTACTCTTTCCCCTATACTATTTAGATAAGCATTTAAATCTATTGCTGGAATAGTCCCTATTGCTTGTTGTAAATATCTTGTTAATTGCATAAAAAATGTTATAAAAGAATGTTCTTCACTACTAAAATGAAGGTCATTAAATTTTCTATTAGAATAAAACTTCAAATAGGCTTCCTGCCCTACCTGAGTAATCTCTTCATTTGGAGTATAATCTACATAAAAACTTCCATAATCTGCAATACATCCTAAATCAATAGTTTTTAAGCCTGTTAAACTCTTTAAATGCTCTTCTATTGTATCTTTTTTTGAAAAGGAGTTTGTACTACACAATATACCACCTAATATTTTTGTTAAAGCACGAGGGTTACAAATATTTCCTCCATTCACAAATTTAGCAGCTTCTCTTTTTAGGACTCTAACACTTTCTATTTTTTCTCCTGCATATTCAATATATGATTTTTTTCCTACATTACCTTGTATATCAGGTTTTACTTCAAAAACAGCGTATACACCTTCTGCAGGTATGTAATAAAATCCATTTTGATTAAATATGAAAGGTGTGAACCAATTATCATATATAACAATATCTATTTGCTGACTTGTATTCCCTTCGTGGTCTATTACAATAGCCTTATCTACAGAATATCTATTAGGTAAGTATTTCCTTAACCATTCAATCCACGCATTTTCTAATGAATCACCTTTTGAACCAGGATGATAAATAAAATCTCTGTTGGTGTTAAGTTGTGCGGACATTTGGTTTTGTAAACCACTAAAAAGCATTTTTAAATCAACTTTATTCATATTTGTAAATTTTATTTTTATAGTAAATGTAAAAATCAAATTCAACTTCTTCCTCTTTATTATATCCAATAATCAGAAGTACAGGGTTCTTTATACTATTAGGCTCTTTGACTATTGTATGTATTGCTGAAATATCTGTCTTACTTGGGATTGCCTTGTTATCAGGATGAGTGTGCCATTCTCCTATATAAGTTTTCTTTGGCACTTCATTGTATTTGTCAATAAACTCTTTTTCTAACCCTTCTGTATTTCTTTCAAAATTGAATTTAGTAGATTTGTATTTTATAGGTAATATTGAGTCAGTAATTACTAAATGAGTGTCATCTTCAAAATATCCTATTAAGAACCCTCCAAATTCATTTGGATAAAACTCTTTTCCCTTATTGTACAATGAGAATAACAATTCATCTGATACTTTAAGGCTCATCCCTATTGACTGAATACTTACTTCCAAATTAAAACTCTTTTAAAATAATTCCAAAATCATCTTCTTTTGTATCAAGAATAAAGTTTCGTAATTCTTGTCCATTCTTTTTTCTTATATTGATATGTTTTATAGCAAATTGAACTAATACATTAATATCGTTGTAGGAAGCCCTAAATGTAGGGCTCCAGCAGCCTGTAGGATTATACAAATCCTCTTCTTTTAAGTTTGAGCTCAGTCTTTGAAACTGTTTTAAAACAAAATCATATCTATTATTTTGAACAGCACAAACTAACTGTTTGGCATAATTAGAAATAGATATATTTAATATTTCAGAGGAAATATCTAATTGGCTAAAAATATAAAGCAAATCATTATCAGCTGTACAATCTATAATAATGTCATACCCACATAAATATGTTTCCATCTTTCCTTTTAATTCATAGTTTATTAGATTTGTTTTCAAAAAAGGTTCAAACAACTCTGAAAAATAATAACTATTCTTTGTTTTTAAAAAAGGAGAAATTGTAAGGAGATTTGCTATTAAATCATCTACCTTATTAGTTATGCCTGTAATGAAAGGATATTCAGACCTGCATACATTTTCAGGTTCTTTTATATCAAAATCAATTACATCAAGCTCTGTACAACCCGACCTAACTAATGTTTTCGCTAAAATACTTCCAACAGCTCCAATGCCAATCACTAATATTTTACTTTGAACAAGAGCCTCACATAATGTTCCTCTACCAAAAAAATATTTTGGAGAACAATTTTTTGTTATTGCCCAATTTACTTTTACATCTTCAATTAATTTAGTATGCCATAATTTATTTATTTTTTCTCCCTTAGTAGGTAATGTTCTTGATTCTAACATAGCTACTTCCCAATGGGTTTCCTTATTGGGTATATCATAACCCATTAGTAAAGGAAAAATAAAGTTCTTATTTTTTTCCTTATTGTACTCAGCAAAATTATACAAAAAGTCTAAAAACTGCTGAGGTAATAATGCTTCAAATTCTCCCCATTTTTCAAATATCCATCGTTGATTATTGGACGGAAAGTCCTTGATAAAAATGAAAAGACCTAATTTTGTGGAGATTTCTTTAAGAAGAGGATTCCATTCTACATCAATAACTTTATTTGTTGTTTTTGAACTTAAAAATTGAATAATATTATTAGAAATTAGTTCTTGATAATATGTCAATGTACTTATTTCTGAATATTCTATATATCCATATTCATTTTTATTGAATGGATTTTCAGGTATATTAAAGAAAAAAGAATAATATCTATCCTTAATTTTTTCAGGAGAAACAATAAGATGTTCATAATGAGACTCTATTGTATCATTAATATAATATTGCCTAATCCACAGCTTTACAGCTTCAATATCATATTTTAATTTTTCTTCTAACAAAACACTATGAGGAGAATGAATACAGATATTTCCATCCTTCATAATATGCTTATATTTCAGCAATTTTTTATTACTGAATTTTATACTTTCGTCATTATGGTACTTAAAAGGATATGAACTATTTATAGTAACATCAAACTTAATAGACTCGCCTGTCTCTTCTACAAAAATAGATATTAATCCTTTTATAACACCATTTTCTAATGTTATAAAAGGATTAATAATAGTTACATCAGAGATGTTCTTTATCGTACTATTGATTTTTTTTTCTCTGTTCATAAGTTACATTACCCAAAATTAAGATTAGGAGGTGGAAGAGGCATTTTTGTTTTGTTATTATCCTCTTTGCTTTTAAATTTAGGATTTTCAGGGAAGTAATACTTTAAATAGTCTTCATCCTCATCAATTCTTTCTAACATATTCTTTATATCACGAGAAAGTTGCTCTCTTTCAGAATTTGTTAATGTATCTATTAGATTATTACCACTATTACCAGGGTCCTTCAATGCAAAGTTTTCTTTAGTTACATTATCCTTGATAAAATCTAATACGATTCTAAGGGTCTCCCACACATTGCCCTCAATTTTCCCATCATCAAAAGCTCGGATTGTGATTAATTCTAAGAAAAATGATTTGGGGTACTCTCTTTTTGCGCTGGTTTTCCATACTTTTAATAGACGAATAATTTTTCTTATTGAATCTTTCTCATTGGTAGCTCTACCTCTAATATTATCTATCTGAGCTTGTATATTTGTTTTAATTCTATCACTCCCTTTTTCAAAATTCTCATATTGCTTATACGCATATAGATTTAGGTTTTTATCATAATTGTATCGTTCTTGATTATATTCTCTACCAGGAACAACATCAATCTTTATGGAATCTCCATCCTTATCAGAATTAAATTCCAAACCAATAGAAACTTTCTGTTTTCTAATAGAGGCTTCATCTTTATATTTTTCACAAAGGAAGTCATACACCTCATTATACATCTGCTCTAATGTTCCACTTGCACCAAAAGCATTCCTTTTGAATGGAGTAACCATATCAAAATCAAATTTAGTGTTGATAGCTGTGTTTTTAGCATAAGAGCCTGAATTAAAAGGAGAGTAAATATTGCCTTTATATTTTTCCTCTAAAGCTCTCTTTACCTCATCCCTTTTTGTTTTATATTTTTCTAAGAGTTTTTCTTCCTTAGATATTTTGTAAGAATCAATAACAGATTCTAAGTAGCGTGCTTTATCCATAGGGGCAAAATTATTGTTTTTCCTACATAGGGGCAAAATATATTCCATTTTATAAAAAAGAGACACTATGTCAGTTAATTAATTAAAAAGAGACACTATGTCAGATTAAAGAATCACAAATAAAAAAAGCAAGCCTTTCAGCTTGCCTTTTTATTTAGGTATCTAACTCTTGTAACCGTTGTGCTACATCCTCATACTCTATGCTGTGTGTATAGACTTTTTGATAGAGTTGCTTTGCCTGCTCTTTTTCTCCTTTTTCTTCATAGAGATTGCCTAATAGAAACATAATGTCTATCAAATCATCATCAGGATTAGAAGTGCGCAAAGGTGCTTTTTTAAGGGTTTCTATAGCTAAATCTATTTGATTCTTACTTATGAAACTATTAGCTATACCTTGCAATGCTTTTAGGAATAATTCACTGTTTTTAGGTATCTTCTGAAAGTACGAAATTGCCTTATCATAGTTCTCACAAAGGTAGTAACAATTCCCTGTCAATAGTACTTGTCTTTCATCATATTTGCGAGAAAGCAAATCTTCGTATAGCTCAATAATTTTAGGACAATCAGTCTTATCATCCTTCAGAATAAGTGTTTCTACATAAAGGAGCTTTAGCCTTTCAGAACTTGGATTTAAGCTCAAAGCCTTACCAAAGCAATCGCTTGACTCTGCATACCGTCCTAAATAATACAAACAGACTCCTTTTAAATCTACTATATCAGATTCATAGGGACTTAAAGGTACTTTATAGAGAGCGGTATCTAATGTAGCAACAGCTCCTTCAAAATTTCCCTTATAGAAATTAGATATAGCCGTTTCAAGATGAGCTTTCACAACCTTCTTAGGAGAACGAGACCTTCTGACTAAAAAGAAAATCATTATCACTCCTATTACAAAAGGAATCAAACAGATAGATATAAACCAAAGGAGAAAGGTCAAACAACCATCGCTATTACCATATTTGTTTTCATCAATAGAAAAGCCTAATAGGTTTATTCCTTGTTGATAGGAGTTTGACGGTTGCGATGTGTTTCTGCTTCTTAATAGGTTAGAGTGATAAGTAAGCCCTGTATTAGGAATATTGATAGTGTTATATAGCTGTCCATTGCTACTTAGTCCCAATCTGAAACCACCAGCTCCTACACTCATCCCAACTCCTGATGTACTAAAATTGAGTCTGAAAGCTCCGAATGATTGACTTCTACGAAAACGAAACCCCATATTATTTTACATTAGGATTGAACTCTTTTGTTTTAACATACTTCCCTATGTTAGGAGTATCTTTTGAAGCATTTGGAAAGATGTACAACGTGTTATAGTGTATGTCTACATTATCCTCTCCTGAAAATAATACTATATGATGTGGAGCTAATAAGCCATTTTCTGATGTATTTAAACTCCTTCCTAATGTATTTGTTACATAATGACTCTTGCAATAAAGGTCTAATGCTTTTTTATTGTCAAAAAAATCAATAGTAATTTTCCCTCCTTTTTCTGAAACAATCTTATTTATAACTCTTTCTATTTCAGCTATAAAATCATTGTTTTTAAGATTGATTTTGTCTATCAAAACGAAGTAAGAAGGAGCTTTGTCATAACGAATAACAGTAGTCAAATCTTCTTGAATTTCATACTTTATTAGAGGTTCTTCTTTTTGAGCAGTTGCTGGTTCTTGCTCTGTTGTATTTTCTTCTGTCTTGATGATAATTTTAGATTTGTTTTCTTCTTTTGAAGAAGATGTTTCAGAAGATTTAGGAGCAGTAGCTCCTGCTATTGTAAATAGTACAATATAAGAAACATACCTAACTATTTTGTTTTGCCAAAAACTCACATTTTCCTTGAGTTTATCAGAAACTGTGGGTAAAAGAACAACCCCAAGAATTACAAAAGCAATTCCTGTTATAATGCTTTTTTGAGTAATAACACCTAAACCTGTTATTATGAATAATATTCCTAAAATATATTTTGCTACTTTCATATTTGTATTTTAAACTATTCTATAATTTGAATGATTGAACAATCAAGTGGGTCAATTTTGGCTTTTATACTTTCTGTTACAATACCTCCCAAAGCATTCCTACCTCTATAGACCATATTGATAATTGCATAACCATCATTAGTCATTACGTATGTTGTATTTACGTGTTCAAAACTTTTAGGGTCATTCATTAGCCCTTTTACATATTTCACCAAATCTCTATGGTAACCGTCCCAAGCACTAAAGCAATTATCTTTAAATTTTTCTATCTTCTCTTCTCGCTCCTTTCTTTGTTTCTCTAATTGTTTTTCTTGCTCTTCTTTCTGTTTAGCCAATCGTTTTTCCTCTACTAAACGTTCTTTTTCTTGTGCTAATGTCTTTTTATAAGTCTCCATAGCCTGATAGTCTATAAGGGTACTTATTGCGGGAATTTCGTTGTTAGGATAAGTAACTTCTCCTTTCTTTGAATAGGTGATAATAGTTCTTTTTGACGTGATTGCATTGTTGGAATCAAAGTCAAATTCTACCACTAAGTTTTGAATCGCTCCATTTTCATTATCTTCTTTTAGGTAGTTGGTAGCCTTACTAAAATCAAACTTAGGGTCAAATACCATTGTATTCTTTCCCTTTTTATTGAGAAATTCTTTAGGGTTTGCCATTGCAGAACTGCTTCCTAAATCATTACCTACAGATTCCAATTTCTTTAGCTCATTAAGAGCTTTGTCGTTAGTTTCTTTTTGTATGTAGTTGATGATTGTTGTATCTCTTGCAGGAGGTAAATTGGTTGCACCTATCATTAATAGAACAAAAAGAGATACATATCTTACTATTTTATTGTTCCAAAAGCTGAATTTCTCTTTTAACTTATCAGAGATAGGAGGCAAAATTAATGCTCCAATAGCTAACAACATAATGCCAAATAAAATTCTTTTATCTATAAAGGCATATACGCTTAAAAGTAATGTAATTACTGCTAAAATATATTTTGCTACTTTCATAAAATGAATTGTTTTTAAGATTAATAATTTGCTATGATGAAACTCTCATATCTTTTAAGAGGTGTCCTTGAGAACTGTTTAGTTTTTAGGTTTAGTTTGAAATAGGTCTCTTCATTTTCATTTCCTGATTGTAAACCTATAATTTCATTAGTGCTTTTAGAGAATTGAATACGGCTTAAATAGTTCTTTCCTATTTCTGCAATAGTCTCTAACTCTTTACCTGTTTGAAGGTCTAATTTTACGATTTTATTGTAGGCTACATAAGCATATAATTCATCATTAGCGACTATAAGCCTTTCATATCCTTTAAAAGGCACTTTTACAATCTGTTTTGTAGTTAAATTAAGTTTGAACAAACTATTCTTTCTCTCCGATGTTTCTGCATTATATTTTGTTTGTTCTCCAATAATCTCATTGGTACTTTTAGAGAAGCGAATATGACTTAAATAATCATTCCCTACCTCAGCAATAGTTTCTATCTCTTTACCTGTTTGAAGGTCTAATTTTACAATTTTATGGTTGCGCAAATCATAAGCATACGGTTCATTATTAGCTATTATGACCTTCTCATAATGGTTACAAGGTAGTTTTATAATCTCTTTTGTAGTTACATTAAGTTTGAATAAATAATGTCCTGAATTTCCTGATTGTATGCCTATAATTTCATTAGTACTCTTTAAGTAGTAAATACCTCTTCCCAAGTATTCCTTACCTATTTCAGCAATGGTTTCTAATTCTTTACCTGTTTGAAGGTCTAATTTTACAATTTTACTATAGGCTACATAAGCATATAAAACACTTGGTTTAGGAAGAATAGTTAGGCGACCTATACTCTTAGAAGTTTCATTGGAAGATAGGATAACTTCTCCTGATGTAGCCTCTTCAGGAATTTCTACTTTTAGACGGTTGGAAGTTACTTCTTTGATAGTCCCTTTTACTCCATTAAAAGTAATTGTGTAGGTTTGTGAAGGAACAAAATTCTCTCCTTCAATGGTAATAATATCTCCTACAGTAACCTCTTGTGCAGAAAAGCTTTTAACTGTAGGAAAATTAGTTTGTTGAGGTGTAGGTTGTTCTTTTGTTGAAGCAGAAGCAGGTTCATCTTTAGAACAGCTCACAATGACTCCCATACAGAACAAAGTCAAGAAGATTTTTAATGCTTTCATAAGCTAAAAAGATAGTTTTTGAATGCTTTTCAGCCCCTAAAAGCGGTTAGTAATATAAAATAAAAAAGCGTGGGACTGCATAACCTTATTTGTTCTTAGGTATCGCCAAACACCCGTACCCTAATAAGTACAGCCCACGCCGAAGCGTGAGCGTTTTTACTTATTATTTTGTAGGGTACTATAAAATTGGCGATTTTAAGAAGCACAAAATAATAGCTAAACGCTAATATGTATTTATGTTAAAAATGTTTTTTCTTCTATATCTATTCTTTTCTTGTAAAATGGAGCGACAAAGGTAGTACAATTCTGTGATGTTACAAAATTTTTAACAGTCTTTATTCTACAAATCTATCGCCTTTGGTATCATCGTACCATAGAGAAAATCATAAGACTCTTGAGCATTGAAAATTAAATTTTCTACTATTAGTTTCCTATTAAAATCTCTTGGTATTTTCCAACCAATCATAACTTCTTTATCTGTAGATAAATGGTCTATAGGAGAAATCCACATTTTTATATTATAATTTCTCTCTATTTCCAAATTATACATCATTATATCACGCCCTGTATAATTATATTTCCCCAACTCATCTTTATCACTATCTAAGTCATATACTTTAGTAAGAGCTATTAATTTGTTCCATATTATTCTATTTACTGTACCTAATAAATAGTAATCACTATTATAGTTCTCTTTTTTAAAATTAGAAGCTCCTAAAAGAGACGCTAATTCATCTTCACACTGCTTGTGAAAATATATAAACATTCTCAATGCTTCACAAAAACTACTATATTCAGCCAAAGTTAATGATGTGAAAGACGAAAATAATTTCACCAAAACTTGACCTTTTGAATTTCCTTTGAAAACAATTTCTTCAATGCTCTCCTCTGATGATACCAACTCATAAATTTCTGAACGATTTGGCACTATAGAAAACTCCTTCCGCTTTATATCTAATGAAAAACTACCTACTTCATTCTTTATCAAATGAGGTAAAAAGGAATTTAGGAAGACATTTTCATCATTATAGCTATAATAATTTCCAAATTCATTTTTTGAAATAGAATATCTATTTTCATTTACTTCCATAAATAGTTCAGTTATTTTGACACCTAAGCTATTAGCTATTTTTTGTAATGTTTCTAAGGTAGGATTTCCATTAATGATATTGCTTAATGTAACTCTATTTATACCCATAACATTTGCTAAATCATTTATAGTCATACCTTTATCTTTAAGTATTTCTTTTACTTTTAGTAAATTCATAATATAATATTTTAACTGTGCAAATGTAATAATATAATTTTAAACTCACAAGAAAAAGCTCAAAAAAATAAATTATAAATAAAACGCTACAATAATTATAATCCCCCACTGATAGGCATATACCATTTTATTCCTCCTCTATAAGTCTTTACCCAATTTGCATAGGCTAAACTATCTGCATAGTCAGGGCTTCTACCTAAGAGCTTTTTAATAGCTTCTTTGCTGATAACCTTCACTTTCTTATCTGAATAGATTTCATACTGAATAGACTGCAATTCTAACTTTAGAGTTTCATCAGTGAGGTTACCTATTTGTCCGTTCATCATATCTCTTCGCAATTCATAGTACATTTGTGAGCGCAAATTAAAAGGTAAAAAGGCTTCTTCATATTGGCTTTCTTCAGGCTTTGAACCGCCCTGTAATTCAATCACATCATAGCCTGCTGACTTTAAATTATCAACTACACCAGCACCCACTCCCACGCTATCTATTCCTACATAATTAGGGTCTATATTGTAGTCGTGAATAAGCTGTATGGTTCGTGTTACTATCTCTGTTATAGAAGTCTGTTCATAGCTCTCTATTAGCTCAATATTACCGTTTTTAAGGATTGTAAAGACGGTTTTATCATCTCCGTACCTTGCCACATCAATCCCCATAGAAGTAACTTCTAAACCATTTTCTATTCGTTCTGCACTACTTATGATTACTTCACTTGAAATAAGCTGATTAATCATATCTACAGCACTCCAATCAGCATAAAGATACTTCCTCAAAAACTTAGGATTATCCTTAAAGGCTTCCTTTAGAGTGATAACATACTCACTGTTTTCATCATAGTTATCTGTAGTTAGACTTTGGATATATACCTCATCAGGATTAGTAGACTGAATGAAAGTAGAAATAAGCCAACAAGGTTCAGGATTGCTGGTCAATCGCCCTTCATAACGAGGTTTCTGCTTGTTTGGTAATACCCAGCGCAAACGAGTTTTGAGCATATTATACACCTCAACTGATACTTCATTAGCTTCATCAATGCCAAACCAACCTATCTCCAAACCTTTTATCTTTTGAAGCATTGGGTCTTTGGCTATATTGGCATCAAGAAACAGCAACTTTGAATCATTGATGAAGGTTACTTCTAAGCTTGTTTGATTAAAGCTCCTAATAATTTCCTTTGGGCAGATAGAAAAGAAGGTAACCAATGTAGTCCTACGGAGAACAGAGAGTTCCTTTCTCACAAGTACTAATCGGTTACCTTTGAATTTCATTGCATTTTTGATAGCCTCTGCACAAAGAAAATAGCTTTTTCCTCCACCTAAAGCTCCTCCAAAGAGCATATACTTAGCTCTGCATTTATGAGCAATTAGTTGCTTAGGTTTAGGCTGATAATAAAGTGAAAAGTCTATTCTCATAACTATTACTTTTAATCAGGTATATTACAGATAAACTCTATATTACCTGAATGTTCTACTTCTATTTTAAACAACCCTTGTAGGGTAGTTAATTCTTTATTCACTGACAAGGCGGTTTTATAGTCCTTCTTCTCTATGCTCAATCTGTATAGCTCTTCATATCTTCTAACTGCTTTAGCATAATCATAAGCTACTTGCTTCTTTACTGATTGCTCTATGAGAGTTCTTGCCTTGCTGATATACTTATCTGCTTGCCTTTCTCCTATATTCCAATTTTCAGAACAGTATAGAACTATAAATTCCCTATTATTACCATTAATGAGCATTGAGGATATGGACTTTATTCGCCTTTCTATTGTGTTCTTATCTGATTTTGGCATACCCATATTTCTTCTATTTTTTATAATCTTCCTACTATATTACAAGTTTGATAACTTATAAGCAATAAAGTTCTATATACTTGTTATCCAATAAATTAACAAAAGTCTTCTTAAACTTATTGCTAAGATATTTTTCCTTTAGTTGCCTTATTTTTGACTTTATTATTTTTGCATTGCTTTTATTTAGCTTTTCTTCAACTTTTATAAAATCAGGATGTAAGGAAGCATAAAAAAGCATTCTATCTTCATCAGACATTGAACTAAAATCTACTTCTTCACTAAAGGTAACCTTTGAGAAGCTATCTTTCAAATCTTTATACAAATCCCTGATTTTGTTATTATCAGCTAAATCAGAGAGAGTTCTTATTGTTTTAGGCAACTTTCTTTTCTGATTATAACAAAATTCAACTCTAAGTGTATTTTCTGGGATTAAGACATTATTCATTATCTTAACCTGTTGGAATTTATCATAAACTTTTAGAGCATACTCACTCATCACACATTTTCTTCCATAGAAAATATGCTTATGTTTCATTTTTTCAAATTCTCGATTGTGATATTCAGCAAATAAGTTGAGGTATTCTTTTGCTGGTTTGTGGGTAGTTATATTGAAGCCATATTCTAATTTCCTAATTACAAATTGACTTGCTTCTGTCTCAAAATATTTAGTTATTATATTGATACTGTCAGTAAGTTCAGAAAAGGTGAAATCAGAATGGTTATTCCCCTTGTAGAATTTATGCAAAGAATTTGTAATCCGTATTTTATCCTCATACAGAATAATTTTCAATCCTTTAAAATCACTTTCAAAACCATTTAAAAAGCCTTTCTTAAATTTGGGAGTAAAATACAATTCTTTCCAATAGAAAGGCTCATACGATTCTGAAGAAATTTCATAAGAGAAAGGAGCTTCAATATCTACAAAATCAACCATTTTAAAATCGTTTTTGCTGTAAAACTGATTTTGTAGCTACTTCGCTTTCTATCTCTTTATTAGTCATTTTCCTATTAGTAAGTAACCATTCATCTATTTCAGTTCTCTTGAAATATAGTTGCTTTCCATTAGGCTTATAACAAGGTATTTCTCTTCTACTTGTAAGTTTGTAGATATAACTTTTAGAGTAATTTGTATATTTAGCCACTTCCTCTAAAGTTAAAATAGTTTTAGCTCCTTGATTAATTCTTTCAAGATTCGTTAATCTTTCTTCTATGCTTTGCATTGATTCTAAATTTGTCATAACTAATTCCTTTAATTATGGCGCAAAATTAGAAAGGAAGGGAAAGAATCATTGAATACCTTTTTGAAAGGTAAACATTAAGGTAAACAATTACTTTGTAAGTTTATTTACTATATCTTCTGTAATCAACTTGAAATCAGCACTTATCTTTATCTCAATATCTGTTTTGAGAGACTTAGCTTTTTCGGTGAAAATTTCATCATTATTCTTCACAAAACAAGAGTAAAGTTGCTTATAATCAAAATTAGTTTTAGTTGAATCTATAATTTTATTCTCCTTTAGTTGCTTTATAAGGTAAATAAGTTGAGTTACATTCTCATTTTTCCAAGTGATAGCTTTTTTAATTTGAGTAATTGGAGTTTCAGAAAATATAGCCTTGAAACTCTGAAAATCTATGCTATCTATTAGTTCATAATCTATCAAAAGTTTTTTTAATTCATATATTTTCTCTTCTTTAAGCAACCATTTATAGGTAAGTTTAGAGTTTATCTTTCGTTTGGCAGGTTGAGGTTTATTGCCACCTTGCTGAATTAACTCTTCTATAAATTGCTTGATACTAAAAATATAGTCTAATAAGCCGCTATTGCTTATCCCATATATTTTTTCAAATTTAAGAACTCCAGATTCTATATCATTTAGTTCTTCAATTAAAGAATTATAAAATTCTATTTTAGTAACAAATTTTCCTTGTTTCCGTTGAGACTTATAGAAATTTCGAAATTCCGACTCAAATGTTCCGTATAGCATTTTTTCTTCTCCTGCTTCAATAAGTCTACGAGGATAAATGCTCTGTTCAATTTCAAGAACTCTTTTATTTAAAGGTTCTAATGCAGTTCTAAATAGTAGATAGTTTTCCATAGCTTATTACTTCTTAAATTCAGCATCAAAAATACTTGCAGCTTCTCGTCTTTTTTTGTCAATAATTTTAGCATAAATTAGTGTTGTTCTTAACTCTTTATGCCCTAACATATCTTGAATAACTCTTATATTTACATCTTCTTCTAGTAAAATAGTAGCATAAGTATGTCTTGCACAGTGAAAAGTAATTAGTTTAGTAATGCCTGCTTCTAAAACCCAACGAGCTAAAGCAGTATTCATATAAGCACTATATTTAAGCCCTACAAAAACTCTCTCATCAGGTTCACCCTTTTCTCCTATATACTCAAGAGCGATGTCAGGAATATCTAAATACTCTACTCCTTTTGTTTTCTTTTGAGAGAAGTGTACTTTATAACCATCTTCAGACTTACGTACATATCTCCAAGTTAATTGATTAATATCAGACCAACGCATACCTGTAAAGCAACTAAATAAGAAAGCTCTTTTTAGAACTTCATACCTACAATCTGTTTCCATAAGAGCTTTAACTTCTTCTTTTGTTAGATACTCTCTATTTGACTCATCTGGTTTAATGTTCTTGATTCTCTTTGCAGGATTTTCATTAATAATTTTATCATCAAATGCTTGGTTTAAAGCTGCTTTTAGTTTGTTAAGATATGAGATGACTGAATTTTTAGCCAAAGGTTTCCCTGTCTTAGTTTTATTAGTCAATAAAAACTCCTTAAAGCCTTCACAAAATTCAGTAGTAACATCTTTGAAGGGAACTATCTTCCCTGCATATTTTATAAGTTGCTTTAGAGCACTATCCCAATTACCATAATTTCCGTTACTTTCTTTTCGTTCATCTGTAAGTTTTTGGAAATACTCTATGAAGTTAGCATTTAGTAAATGAAGATTATTGAAACCATAAGTTCCATTTTGAATTTCTAAAATTCTTTGTGCTTTTACAGCTTCTGCAAATTTCAATTGTTCAGCATTATGCTGTTTTTCTGCTTGATTTTTTGGCTTCTCATACAAGAAATAATCTAAATATTCATAGTCTCTTATATGTTTAATCTTTCCTTCTTCTCTAATATATCCTTTATATATTTCTAAATACAAGGATATTTTCCTTGTTTTTTTAGATGCTCTTTGTCTTAGATGTATATTCATAATATTTACTATCTTTACATTTTTGGTTGCAAAGGTAGTAAAAAAATGTAAATACACAGTAAAAAATGTAAAAATAAAATCAAACAAGAGAAAACAAAATGACTAAATTATAATGTAAATAACTGATTTATTTTACTTTAGTTTGATGTTGTTTTCTCTTGTTTGGCTACTTTACTTTCCTATGCAGAATCGTGAAAATATATTTCCCAAGACTTCGTCATTGCTCACCGCTCCTGTGATACTGCCTAAGTGGTAGAGCATCTCTCGTATATCTATAGCCAACAAATCTCCTGAGAGCTGTGTAGTAAGTCCTTCCTCTACCCTATCAAGAGCTATAAGGGTTTGCTGAAGCGCTTCCAGATGACGAATATTAGTAATAATGGTAGCACTTTCTGTTGTGGTGAGTTCTTTGGCATAGAAAGAAAGGATCTCTTTGAGTGCTTCTATATTGATTTTTTCTTTAGCCGAGATTCTTAGCTGACCATAATCATATTTTTGTTCTTTATGGTTTAGTTTTTCTTCTATTTCTTTATCAAAATCAGACAGACCTATATATTCATTATCTGTTTTGTTATGTAAAAGTAATATTTTTAATCCTTTTCGGTAATTCTCTTGTACAAATTGGACTACTTCATCGGTAGTATTCTCTTTTTCGTTGTACAAATAGAGTACGATTTGTGCCTTTTTTATCTTTTCCTTCGCCTTTTCTACCCCAATCGCTTCTATTTTATCTTGTGTATCACGGATTCCTGCGGTATCTATAAAGCGGAAAGTAACTCCTGCTATATGGAGTGTTTCCTCTATAGTATCGCGTGTCGTCCCTGCAATGTCCGACACTATGGCGCGCTCTTCATTGAGCAGCGTATTAAGCAGAGTTGATTTGCCTGCATTGGGTTTGCCTACAATAGCAACAGGTATCCCATTCTTGATCGCATTGCCTGCGGAGAAAGATTGCACAAGTCTTTGCAGAGTTGTTTTTATCCTTTGCAAAAGTTGTTCCAATTGACGTCTATCGGCAAAGGCAACATCTTCCTCTGAAAAATCTAATTCCAATTCTATCAGCGAGGCAAAGTTAAGCAATTCTTGTCTAAGTCCTTCTATCTCGGAGGTAAAACCTCCGCGCATTTGTTGCAAAGCTATTTGGTGAGCGGCCTGACTATCCGAGGCAATCAGGTCAGCCACCGCTTCGGCTTGGTTAAGAGCTAATTTTCCATTGAGGAAAGCACGCTTGGTAAATTCTCCTGCTTCTGCCAGTCTTGCTCCGTGAGACAAACATAGTTTGATCACTTCCTGAATGATATAAGGACTACCATGACAGGAGAACTCTACCACTGGTTCACCTGTATAGGATTTCTTTCCCTTGAAAATCGTTGCCAAACACTCATCTATCACTTGGTCTTCACTTTTAATCGTTCCCAAATGGACGGTATGAGAAGGCGCCTCGGATAAAGGTTTTCCACTTAGTGTTTTGAATATTTTGTCAGAGAGTGTTATCGCTTCTTTTCCTGATAGGCGAATAACAGCAATAGCTCCCACACCTGTGGCAGTAGCTAAAGCAACAATAGTATCATCGGTATAAGGTGTTTTTTCGTGATTCATAGGTGAAATATTCTTTTTACAGCTATTCTTTTTTATTTTTGATGATAAATAACCTGTAAGTCGTCGAGAAAAAATAATTTTTATAAACGAATAAAGCATAATCCCACTTAGGATGGGTATATACCAGATAGTTTTCGTATTGTTCTAAGGTTCCTCCTGAGATAGAGAAATAGGAAGTACTGCTATCCAAGAGGTTTTCACCATCGGACATAGTCATTGTATCTTTCAGATGAAAGGTATTTCCATTCACTTGAATAGAAAAGAAAAAAACTCCCTCTTTCCAAGTGGTACGATAAGAGATCTCTCCTCCATCTCCATAACTGGTACTGCTTCCTGAACTCTCTTTTTTGAAATATTGAGGAATGATTTTATCACGTCTTTGGCTCTCTTCATCTTTAACAAGCTCTTTATTTTTTAGCCCAAATAAGTCCATTCTTTTTTCTTCTGACATTTCATAATCAGAAAGCTGTTCTATAGGTTGAAAAGACTTATTGCCATCTATTGCCCAAGAGCAATAACGTTTTCCTTTGAAATCCATCAAATAATCCCCGTAGAATCCATCAAAAAGATTGTCTATTCCTTCTATTTTTTCTATTTTCAATGTGTCAATCCTATTTCCTTGCGTATCATATTTGGATAAATAACCTAAAGGTTCATCATCACTTATAATAAGTTCATTTTTCTGATTGACAAAAGCAAATTCTATTAATTTGTTTTCTCCTTCGGGAAGCATCTCCATCGTATTTCCTTTGTAAGAAACTGTATTTCCACTAAGTGCTACATATTTTTCATATTTAGAAGGAAGTGTCATATCCGAAAATGTTTTTGCTATAGAGTCATAAAGTCCATCATAACCAAAGAAACTTGCTATTAATGGAATGGCAAAAAATCCCGAAATAAAAAGTCCTATTTTGGCTATTTTCCTCACTTTTTCTGATTTATAAAAGAAAGAAAAATAGATAAGAACTCCTACCACTAAGGTAAATATTACAGAAAGATATAACATAGCAATTGTTATAAAGAAAAATAACATATATCTTGCCGTGTCAGAATAAAATGCATAGAAAATCAAAATCCCCAATACTAAAAAAGCAGGACTTATAAGTACAAAAAATAGTTTGTTATCTATTGAAGTGTCTATAATATCTATAATCCCAAAATATAGAATATATAATAAGAAACTAACACCAAATACCCTTCCAAAGTGTGGTTTTTTATTTTCCATAAGTGTAAAATTTATATTTTTAGAAAACTAAAGTTGCTCCATGTAACCAATAAACTATTAATGCTATTATGAGTAAAAAAACTATATTCCAAAGCCATTTCTCTGCCCATTTGTAGAAAAAACTATAAAATAAAAAGAATAATAAAGCTATCAATAAAGGAACTACTATAAGATTTATATAAAAATACATCATCCAAACATCGAAACTACTAAAATAAAGATAATCCCACTGGAGAAGAAGTTCCGTTATAGCGTAACAGAAATTGATAAGTAAGAGAATCAAACTTATAACAATTCCTACTGAGATAGTCGGTTTCTTTTTCATAAACTAATGATAGTATAAAAATATTATTATCTTTATAAATAAAACAAAGCTGCCATTAATAACGTAATAATCAATCCTATTCTTGCCCATTTATAGAAGAAACTATAAAATAAAAAGAATAATAAATTGACCCCAATGATAAAAGGGAATATATAGAACAGAAAAAGATAAATGAAAAATTCCAAACTATTATAATTAAATTCGAAACCATTTTGTTCTATATAATATACAAACATATAAACAATAGATAATACAGTAAGTGCTATGTTTATAATGATTCCTATTTTGATATTCGGTTTTTTCTTCATATAATTAATTTTTAATTAGTAAAACGGTTATATTTTAAAGAGTTATACTGTATAATACACAAAAACAAGACTATATAATAGAATAACCAACCAATGATAACGCTTGACATAAGTAAGCATATTAGCAAGCGAGACAAGCCAAGCAATCATCCCTACTGAAATATAGATAAAAAGCTTAATAGGTACGTCAATATTAATATCTGATGAATATTTTATCTTTGCTAAAACAATAAAAATTACTATCGGAAGCCAAGCCAATATAGGAAATCCCTTTTTATTTTTCGTATATTCTTTCATAATCTTCAAGATTTATTTTTTATTAGGTAATATTTGTATCCTGTGCCGAGCAAAGCATAGGATAAGTGTCTGTTAGTATATAATCGTATATCATTGTATATTTCCAGTGTTTCATTCTGATTCTGATAATAGCGAATATCATCGGTATGGCCAAAAGGAAAAAGATTTTGATAATAGAAAGTCTTTAAGTGTAGCTGCTGTTCATTCAAGAGCAACTTGAAATATACATCGCCTCGATATTTTTCTTCTTCAAAAGATTCTCTTTCTCCCAGTAGTTGAAGTCCAGAATTATAGGTTTGTTTTTTCAAATAATACACAGGTTCTATATGGCGCTCTTTTGGGGCTTCTCCTATTTCAGGAGTAGGATTTTTGAAAGTTGTAAACAAATAAAAATGAGCTGGAAAAGAAAAATCTATATCTTTTGAAGAGAAGAAACCTTTCGTATAGGAATAATACAATTCATTTTCTTTTTTGATAATAACAATTTGGTTCTCTTCACCATATATGTGTATAATAGTTATCAAATCGGTAGGATTCTCAAACAAATAGGCTTCTATATCTTTTTCTGAGAGTTTCCCCTCTCCCTTTAGTTCTTTCATAGATAGAAAATCCTTCTTACTATCTATCATAAAAGAAGAATAGGATTTTTCTACAAAATCTATCAAATAGCCTTCTTTCAGTGTAATGTTCCTCTTCTCTTTCTGATTATTTTCCAAATATAAGGTATCCAAAAGGTTTCCCTCTTTATCATATTTCAATATATAATCCACGGGCGCCTTGACATCTTCTGCATCATATTTGTAATACACTAACAAATTATCATTTGGGTCAAAGAACAAATCAGTATAAGCATATATATCACTTTGAGGAATAGGCATAATTATTTTTCCTGCTTGTCTTACCTCTTTGTCATCTAACAAATCATATCCTTTAAGCTCTTTGGGCATTTCTATATAAGAAATAAGATATTTGTAATAGGAATATACCACAGACGAATGCTTAACAAGAGAAAACGCAAGCATACAAATAGGAAATATACGTATAAAACGCTTAGTTACGCTATTTTTTTGATAGTAATAATAGGAAAATACACCTATCAAGAAAGATAACACATACAATGTATATAATAATATTTCTTTTTTTATAAATACAGTTCCATAATCACCTGATAAGATTAAAAAATATACCAATAAAAAAATAACCCCTGTAAGAAAAGCAAAAAATAAGTGTGATAATTTCTTTTTCATAGCTGTAAAATACTTTTAATTATGCCAAATAGTAAATAGAATATAATATTAATGCAAACAAAAGAGGTGTATAATGGAATAAGAAAGTACAAACTATAAGAATAACTCCGGAAGCAGCTAATATCTTCCATAATTTAGGATATATAAATACATAAATACTCAAAAATAACATTGATATTTCCGATATACGTCCCAGCATACCAAAGATTCCAAACCAAAATTCAAAGAATGATGAGGTATCAAAATAAGGAAAAAGAAAAGGAAAGGTAACAATAGAACAAATAATAATTCCCGTTTGGTTTTTCTTATATATATTATATCCTAACAGATTTACCATCAGGCAAAAGAAAAAAAGATATAGCACCTGAGGGACAACATAGAAAATGGCATATCCCGAACTATTTGTACGGAACATCCATAGGGAGAAGGCTACTAAAATAGCCAATAGTATAACCATTGCGATGGTCATAACTCTTAAAAAAGGAGGCTTTTCCATAGGATTATATTTTATAGTCTATAATTATTTCATTTAAGATTTGTACAAAAGAGTACTTTTTCTTATGTCGTTGCTTCAATTTTTCTATTAATTTTCTTATTTTTTCTTTTTCTTCAGGTGCATCTTCCAGCATCTTGCGAATATAGGAGGCTATTCTTTCATATTCGGTACGATAATTGGCATTTCCTGCAAAATCAATCACCTCTTTAAAAAGTTTTTCCATGATTTCAATAGCATAATACTTCTTCAGATAATGTAAATAATTTAAAATGTCAGAAATATCTGTATCTTTTACCTTATCCCATAGGGCTTCGTACATATCTTCTTTTTGATAGATCATAAAAAGAATAGGAGAAACTATTGCAACTTTCCAATAAGACATCAATGCTTTCTTTTTCTCCATGTAGTAGGTTTCTTGTTTCTTTATTTCTTTATCTATTACCTTTTTCCATTCTTCAGCGGTATAAGTGCTTTTCCAATTATCATAGTATTGGCTATCTCCATCTCCATAAAAAGCAAATTTTTTATAATATTTCCGCATTGTATCAAGATCACCTTCCTCTTTAGCTATCTGAGAGAGAAGTTCTTCCCATTCTCTTACAATATTTTCTGTTCCAAATCTCTGTTTTAGTTCTGTAATTCCTTCTTTGAGACATTCTTTTGCAGCTTTATAATCCTTTTTCTCTATAAGCATATCTACTTTCATTCTTCTAAAGAAAGGATGTGCTATATTTTTATCTATGATTTTATCTGCTTCTTTTTGTTTCCCTAATTGCGATAACAATTTTATCTTTTCAATCGTATAAAACCTCCTTACACTACCTAATATTTTATTTTTATCAAGTACTTTATCTATTGATTGTAAATAATCTCCCTCTTTTTGTAATGTAATACTAAGTTTTCTACCTGCTTGAGGAAGTTTGTTGTCATAATAATCTTCATAAAGTTCTGCATTTTTAACCATCTGTTCTAAGAGAAAAGGAAATAGTACCTCTTTTAGGCTTAGTGGTACTCTCTCATCCTCTGCTAAGAAAATAATAACGTCTAGTACCTTATTAGTATTACTGATAAAGGTATTAATTAGATAGCTTGACTTAACGATTATCTCATGTAACTTGACAAAAAGACATTTAGCGAATATAAAAGCATCGCGATAGTTACTATTTCCTATATAGATATTAATAGTTTTAAGGTGCTTTTTAATTTCTTTATTCAGGTCTGGTAGATTTTGAGAATCACCACCACGATAGCGAGGCTTGATGGTTTGGTCTATAATCTCAGTTATCTTCTTTTCAAAATTGTTATTCTCATTTTTATCTATAAAATAAAGTTCAAAATCACTTTTAAAAACTTTATTCTTAGTCATATAGGTTTTGATAAACTCCTCCAGCTCTGTGCGGGATATTTTTTCCAATAAGCTTTTAAGGCTATCTCTCTTACCTTTAGTTCCTTGTTTTCCTTTGGCAGCTTCTTGTTGTTTTTTAGCCTCTATAGCCAAGAAAGCCGCTACCATATGCGAGCAGACACCTTTTTTCTTGTGCTCACAAGAGCAAGAAGTCTCCCTAATGGTATTTTTATGCAGTAGTATTTCCACTTCGTAAGTAGTCGCTCCCTCTACTGAGGCGACCCATAGGCCGTCCTCAAGCTCTTCTAAGGAAGATAATTTGCCTTGTTCAAAGGCTTCTTCGCCTTGTTTTACCAAAATTTCATCTACAAATTTATCAAAATTCTGAATAGTCATGATTTTTTTACTCTTTTATGAGGATTATTTTATAATACACAGGGGTATATAGTAAATGATATTTTAGGTTTTTATTACTATACAAATAGATATTTTTACAGATCTCAAGAGGCTCTGTGCCATTTTCCCAATAGTAAGTAGGGGACTTTACACTTCTTCCATGATAGACAAAGGATAAGAGCAATTTACTCGGCAAAGATAGTGAAAACATTTGTTAATTGTTAATTGTTAATTGTTAATTATTACACCCGAACTTTGTTGATGTTCTTATTATCAAAATTCACTTTTAATTATTACATTAATTTACTGACAATCAGGATTTTAAAAATTAAATTTAGTGCTCATTTGCCATTTAAAAGTACTTGTGAAATTGGAATAAATAATTAATGTTTAAAATATTTTATTTTCTCAGATAAACGAAGTATATTTGCACTCTGATTAAAAACAGCGAACAATGATTAGGAAAATCTTATTTTTTCTTCTTTTAAGTGTAGGTTTCTCACTTTCACTTTCTGCACAAGTACAGAATCTTAACTTAGAGCAACTTGCCTATATCAATGTAGATCAACTCTCTGACGAACAAATTCAATCCTTCTGGGAGAAAGCACAAGCACAAGGCTACTCCATCACTGACTTAGAGACTGCTGCTCGTGTAAAAGGCGTGCCTGTCTCTCAGATTACTAAGCTCAGACAACGTATCATGACCCTTTCTACTACTGCCAAAAGGAAAACAACTACCCCAAGTAGCAAGCCTACCTCTTCTGAGCAAGAAGTATTTGGCCGTACAGGAAAAGAAAGAGATTCTATAATGGTTATGAAAAAAAGTAGAGTTTTTGGCTACGATTTTTTCCAAAATCCTAAAATCTCCTTTACTCCAACGATCAATGTACCTACCCCTGAGAGTTACATCATCAATACAGGTGACGAACTCTTGGTAGAGGTATGGGGCGCTGCCGAAAGTAGCACTACCCAAAAGGTAGATAACCAAGGTAATATCATTCTCCCTATGGCTGGAAAGGTACATGTAGGAGGTCTCAACTTTGTAGAAGCCAAAGCTCGTATCAATACCGCTTTGCGTAAGATATATGCAGGTATCTCCGCCCCTGAAGGTAGTTATGCTAAGGTATATATAGGCGTTTCCATTGCCAATATCCGTACCGTAAAAGTCAATATCATAGGAGAAGTAGAAGCCCCAGGCACTTACTCTCTTAGTGCTCTTTCTACAGTAATCAATGCGCTCTATGCCAGTGGAGGCCCTACTGAAAATGGTTCTTTTAGAAATATACAAGTGGTTCGTGGAGGAAAAACCATCGCCCACTTAGATATTTACAACTTCTTACTCAAAGGTTCCCAAGAAGGGAATATCAACCTCAATGACCAAGATGTCATCATTGTGCCTCCTTATAAAAACCAAGTAGAGGTAATCGGCTTTGTCAAAAGAGAAGGTATCTATGAGGTCAAAGATGGTGAAAAACTCTCTGCTTTAGAGGATTATTTTGGAGGATTCAAATCCAATGCATACAAAGATGTAATGGTAGTAGAACGTATCATAGGTGCCAAGCGCGAAGTAAAGGAAGTCCCCTATAATGAAGCCAGCAAATTTACTATGCAAGCAGGTGACAAACTCCTAGTACATAAGCTCTCCGATGTATATCACAACCGAATCAGTATCACAGGGGCGGTATATCAACCAGGTAACTATGCTTACTCAGAAGGTATGACCGTCTTAGACCTTATACAAAAAGCCGCAGGTGTAAGGGAAGAAGCCTATCTAAATCGTGCTATTCTCTTCCGCTCTATAGACCATGTAGATAAGCAAAGTCTTAATTTTTCCCTCAAAGATCTCTTAGAAAAGAAACAAAGTATTGCCCTACAACCGAATGATAGTCTGCATATATATGGCAGAGATAGTCTCATCGCCAAGCCTATGGTACGTATAGAAGGGGCTGTGCGCAAACCACAGAAGTTTGCCTATGCCAAGGGACTACTCCCTGCCGATCTTATCATCATGGCTGGCGGCTTTATAGAAGGCGCCGACCAAACACAAGTGGAGGTAGCCCGCCAACTGAATGATGCCAATTTCAAGACCATCAGCAAAGTATATACTGTATCCCTCTCTAAAGAAGGAGGGGAAAGTATCGCCTTAGAACCCAATGATATAGTAACCGTCCGCTATCAAAAGGGCTATATACCCCAACAAGTGGTTAAGATAGAGGGAGAAGTCTCTTTCCCTGGTTTTTATGCTATTCTTACTAAAGAAGAGCGTATCTCAAGCCTTATAGAGCGCTCTGGTGGATTGGCTCCTTATGCCTATGTGGAAGGTGCCACGTTAGTAAGGAGGAAAGATAAAGACGAAAAAGATCAAAAAGCCCAAGAAAAACAACTTAAGAAACTTAAAAAGACGGACAAGGATCTCACTCTTATTGAAACTAAAGAGGAAGAAAACACCCCTGAAGCGTCTGAATACCGTGTAGGTATCAATCTTAAAAAAATCATGGAGAATAAGAACTCCTATCAGGATCTTGTACTAAAAGATGGGGATGTACTTATTGTCCCTTCTGAAAAACAAACCGTTGAGGTAAAGGGATTGGTACTAGCTCCTTCTTTAGTGCGCTATGAAAAAGGAAAATCTACTAAATCCTATATCAATAGTGCAGGAGGATTCTCCGACAATGCTCAGAAAAAATCAGTCTATGTTGTATATGCCAATGGAGACGTAAAAGGTACCAACCGCTTCCTTTTCTTTAGAAGCTATCCTAAAGCTGCTCCAGGAGCATTGGTGATTGTTCCTGAAAAGCCAGAGAAAAAACCAGTCTCTACAGCTGAAACGGTTAGTATAATGACCGCAATAACTACCTTAGCTATACTTATTTACAACGCTTTTAAATAACAGAAATATGAATCAAGAGATACAAAAAGATGATGAGATAGATTTGCTTGCCCTATTGCTAAAAATATGGAATGGAAAGAAAACTATCTTAAAATATTTTATCATATTCCTACTTATAGGCATTTTTATTGCTATTCTTTCTAAAAAGGAATATACTGCTACTTCATTAGTATTGGCTCAAGAGAGTGGTTCCTCCTCTGGAGGAGGCTTATCAGGCTTGGCTTCTTTGGCGGGTATCAATTTGGGTTCCTCTTCAGGAGAACTAATTTCTCCTAAGCTCTATACAAGTATTGCCACTAGTATTCCTTTCCAAAGGAAGATGACACAAGTTTCTATACAAACTTCCAAAGATAGTACTCCTATAACTTATGAGCAATATTGCCAAAAATACCAAAAAGCAGGAGCCTTGGATGTGGTAAAGAAATATACTATTGGCTTACCAGGGGTTATCATAGGAGCCTTTTCTTCCAAAGATAAAGAGGTTGTACCTCAGCCAACTGCCGATGGTTCCTTAGAAGTATATAGTGTTACTCCTGAAGAAAAAGAATTATTTTCTCTACTAAGCAGCCAACTACAGATTACTAATAACGAGAAAGACAATACTATTTCCTTCTCTTTCTCCATGGGTGATCCTGTAGCCGCAGCTCAGATGTTAAGTCAGGCTAAAAAAACACTACAAGAGACTATCATAGAGTTCAAAACTCGTAAGGCTAAAAGCCAATTGGAGTTCATAGAAAGACAATATGAAGAGGCCGAAAAGAACTTTAAGGAAAAACAAATGAGATTGGCAGCTTTCCAAGATAGTAATAGAGGTCTTATCACTGCGGTACCTATGACCCGCCAAACACAATTACAAGCCGAATATAGCTTGGCTAATAATGTGTATATAGAACTGGCCAAGCAGCTTGAAAACCAAAAAATCAAACTACAAGAGGACACCCCTGCTTTTATTGACATAGAACCTGTCAGTATTCCCTTAGAAAAATCAAAACCTAAAAGAGGCTTGATTATTGCCATTTGGGGATTTTTGGGTGTCGTTGTAGGAATTGGCATTATTTTTGGTAGAGACTTCATCAAGAGTATAAAAAATAAATCTACTTCTGAGGGAGATATATAAATAGTATCTTTAAAATATTGATTATTATGGGTTTAAATAAAAATTCTGTTTTAGGATATGCTACCTTGATTATGATCCTCTTTGGATTAATACTCATAGGGCTGGGTATCTTCCGTTATGAAGATGTAGCCGGCTGGGGATTTGCTTCCACTGGGGTGGGATTCCTGGCTATTGCTTGGGTGTTTGATGCACTAAAAGGCAGAGTATAAAACAACTTAACTATAAAATAATGAACGAATTTCAACCTATACCTAAGGCTTATGTTTGTAACCCTTTACATCATAAGACTTATCTTATAAATGGAGAACTTAGAGAGTGGAAAGGGGCCTGTGATGAGGTGTATTCCACTATTTCCTCTACAGAACAATATGCTCCTACCTTGGTAGGAAGCGTTCCTCACTTGACTGAAAAAGAAGCCCTTGAAGCCCTTGAAGCAGCAGCAAATGCCTATGGAAAGGGTAACGGCCTATGGGCTACTATGCGTGTGAAAGATCGTGTAGAGATCTTGGAACGCTTTACCAAAGAGATCCAGCACAAGCGTGATGAGGTTGTACAACTGATGATGTGGGAGATTGGTAAAACAATTCTTGAATGTCAAAAAGAGTTTGACCGCACCATAGAATACTTATACAATACCTTAGAGGAGTATAAGAAATTAGATCGTGATAGTGCCCATTTCCAAAAAAAAGATGGTATCTATGCTCATATTCGTCGTGGCCCTCTAGGAATTGTCCTCTGCTTGGGGCCTTATAACTACCCTCTTAATGAATCATTTGCGCTGCTGATTCCTGCACTGCTGATGGGAAATACGGTTATCTACAAACCCCCAAAATATGGCGTATTGCTTATTACCCCTCTATTGGAAGCCTTTAGAGATTGTTTCCCAAAGGGAGTTATCAATATTGTTTTTGGGCGCGGTAGAGAAATTGCCTCTCCTATTATGGAAACTGGCCGCATAGATGTTTTAGCACTTATAGGTAATAGTCGCTCGGCTATAGCCCTACAAGACAAACACCCTCACAAGAATCGTTTGCGCTTGGTACTAGGCTTGGAAGCTAAAAATCCTGCCATTGTCCTACCCGATGCAGATATAGATCTTGCTGTAAAAGAATGTGTGGCAGGAGCGCTTACCTTCAATGGGCAACGTTGTACTGCCTTGAAAATACTCTATGTACATGAGGATGTAAAAGAGGCTTTCTTGTCCAAATTCACTGAGGAGGTAGACAAACTCCCCTTTGGAAACCCTTGGGAGGTTAACGTAAAACTCACTCCCCTACCCGAACCTGATAAACCACAATATATCCAAGACCTTATAGACGATGCCCTACAGAAAGGAGCTAAGATCCTCAACAAGAAAGGTGGTGAGCGTTGTGAGAACTTTATCTTCCCTGCGGTACTTGCTCCTGTAAGCCCCGATATGCGTGTCTATCAGGAAGAACAATTTGGCCCTGTGGTACCTGTACGTTTCTTTACTGATAGCGACCAAGTAAGAGAAGAGATTGCCGACTCTCACTATGGCCAACAGGTGAGTATCTTTGGACATGATGTCTATACATTGGCACCACTGATCGATGCTATGGTAAACCTTGTATGCAGGGTGAACCTCAACAGCTTATGTCAGCGAGGTCCCGATGTTTTTCCTTTCACAGGCCGCAAGGATTCGGCTGTGGGTACTCTTAGTGTGTATGATGCACTTCGCTCGTTCTCTATACGTACTTTTGTAGCTTCTAAGGATAATCCATATAATAATGAAATCCTTGAAAACTTACTAAAAACAGAAACGTCCAACTTCATCAATACTACTTATATACTATAGGATTTTAATTTTTTAATATATATCATATGAAACTATTTGTCATCGTATTGATTATCTTAGGCCTATGTGTTGTAGGCATGGCAATAAAAATATGGGGCAAAAAAGGAGGTCGATTCTCCGGTACTTGTGCCAGCCAAAGTCCTTATTTGAACCCTGAAGGGACGCCTTGCAGTTTTTGTGGAAAGCTCCCCGATGATTCGGAATGTAAAAAATAATATTCAACAAGTCAGTTATCCTAAGGGGTAACTGGCTTTTTTTGTATATCAGATGAAGCCTACTCCCTTTAATTTTCCCTTGTGTATCCTTCTTTTGGGTATGATCCTTGGTATTATAGGACAAGACCTACTCAATAAGATAGGAATAGCCATGAGCCTGCTGCTCAGCGGAATAGCAGTAGGGGGTATTTATTACTGCCATTTTAGACTAAAAAAGTTCCTAAAAGAGACCGTATTTTTAGCAGGAATGAGCTTGGGTATTTTGGCCTACAATATACATTATGAACCCAACGATAGCAAGCATTACCTACATAAGCTCTCTCCTGAGAAAGCATATAGCCTTGTGGGAAGGGTAGAACTCATCAAGAATAGGCAGGTGATTGTTGCGCTACAACCTACAGAAACGGCAAATTATAGAGGGAAACTCGTACTTTACCTAAAGGATACCTTAAGGGAAAATGCTTTAGGACAAGCGATTCTCTTTCATAGTAAGCTCTCCTCTATTGCTGCTGCTCAAAATCCCTATCAGTTTGATTACAAACGCTATATGGAACATCAAGGGATCTATTGGCAGGGCTACCCTACCTGCTATGAAATCAAGGATGCTCCTTGCTTTTCTCCCTTTATAAAAGCCAAACAGCTACAAGGCTACTTGGCAGCTACCCTCTCCCACTATCCATTCTCTAAAGAAACTGTGGGGGTACTCAAAGCCTTAGTCTTGGGGGTTCGCTCGGATATTACTCCAGAGCTCTACCAACAATATATCAATGCGGGAGCTGTCCATATCTTAGCTATTTCAGGGCTTCACATAGGTATTATTACCTATTTGCTAACGCTTTTTATCTCCTTGGTGGTACCTGCACATAGAAAAGGGGTAAAAATAGCACTTCTCTTAGTCTTTTTACTTACTTATGCGGCTATTACAGGATTTTCTGCTTCTGTTTTGAGAGCTGTAGTCATGTTTGGCGGCTATAGTATTGCTTATTTGGCAGAAAGTAGAAGAGCTCGCTATGATAGTCTGCTACTTTCGGCTTTTATACTACTGCTTTGCAAACCCACTTTTCTTTTTGAGGTAGGATTTCAGCTGAGTTATATGGCGGTACTCTTTATTGCTTTGTTTTTACCGCTAGGAGACAAGTATCGATTTGAAAATAGATTTCTTAACTTTTTTTGGGACATTATCAAGGTGAGTATCGCTGCACAGATAGGTGTGTTACCACTCTCCTTGTACTACTTTCACCAATTTGCGGGATTGTTTCTAGTAACCAATGTACTTATTTTACCCCTCTTAGGAATTATCTTATCCGTAGGAATAGGCGTTGTCCTTTTGGCCAGTATACAGCTACTCCCCTATTGGCTTTTAGTCTGTTATGAAAAAGCCCTTTCGCTGATGAACCATATGATAGGCTATATAGCTTCGGTGGAACAGCTGGTTATTCGCGATGTGTATTTTGACACTATCTGCTTGTGCTTGTGTTACTTAGCTATTGTATGGGCTGTCATATACCTAAGGGCTAGAAAGATAAAATTTGTCTATTTTTTCTTTCTAACGCTACTGTCTTTGCAGACCTATTTCTTTTATCTGAAATATGAAAGTGCAAAAAAGGAGCAACTTATTGTCTTTCACCAATATAAAAAGACTGTTATTGCTTTACAGCAGGGTAGAGAAGCTACTTTTTATCTTTCTGACACTTTGTCAGTACCCCACACACTTATTAAGAATTTCTGTACTCAACAACAAGTGTCAAACCTTCATTATAAGGCCTTAGAGAATATAGTCCCTTTTAAAGAAGATTTTCTCACCATCATTGATGATAAATTCTATTTAGATACCTCCTACCCGACTCATTACCTATTGCTAAGAAATAATCCTAAAATTCACTTAGAGAAATTTTTGAGTAATATCCGCCCTAAAATGCTCATTGCCGATGGTAGTAACTACCCTTTTATCATAGAAAAATGGAAATATACCTGTCAGAGATTACAAATTCCCTTCTATGATACGAAAATAAAACCAATAATAGTGACGAGTGACGAGTGACTAATGACTAATGACTAATGACGAGTGACTAATGACTAGTGATATTAATCATTAAATCTCTGGTTTGTTGAAACTCTGCTAATACTTCCTCGAAGACCTCTTTGACGGTTTTTACCTCCTCTATCAGGCTGCTTACTTGGCCTATTTCTAATTCGCCTTCTTTAAGGTCTCCGTCATACATACCTAATTTGGTTCGTCCCTTACCTAATAGCTGTTTGAGATTCTCAGGGGTGGCTTCTCTTTGCTGATAAAGAGCTTCTACCTGCTCGTAGAAGGGATTCTTTAGCAGACGTACGGGAGAGAGTTCCTTAAGAGTTAATACCGTGTCACCCTCCTTGGCTTTGAGTACCTCTTGTTTGAAAAGGGAATGTACAGAGGCCTCATCTGTGGCAATAAAGCGGCTACCCATTTGCACCCCTTCGGCACCGAGCGCCATAGTAGCATACATAGCCCTACCTGTGGCAATTCCTCCTGCTGCAATCACAGGAATGGTTACTTTCCGACATACCTCAGGCACTAATACCAAAGTGGTGGTCTCCTCTCGTCCGTTATGTCCGCCTGCTTCAAAGCCTTCAGCTACTACGGCATCTACCCCAGCTGCTTGAGCTTTGAGCGCAAACTTGCTACTACTTACTACATGTACCACTTTTATTCCTTTCTCATGGAGCTTCTCTGTCCAAAGAGCTGGATTGCCTGCCGAAGTAAAAACTACAGAGACGCCTTCGTCCATAATGACCTCCATGGTTTGGGCACTATTGGCGTACATAATAGGCACATTTACCCCAAAAGGTTTGCTAGTATGTGCTTTACACTGCCTGATTTGAGTACGTAACTCCTCGGCTGACATAGAGCCAGAACCTAGCAGCCCCAATCCGCCTGCGTTACTTACGGCTGTTACCAACTGCCATTGGCTCGCCCATATCATACCCCCTTGAATGATAGGATGTTCTATACCTAATAAAGTTGTTATTCTTGTTTTCAATTGTTAATTGTTAATTGTTAGAGTGTAAAAAAGTAGGAATAATTTCCTTTATCCCTACTTTTTCATTAGTCATTTAAGTTTCGCAAGCTCTGTAATCAACTGATTCTCAAAACATCCCCCCTACCCCCCCTCAAGGGGGGAGTTAATAAGTAGTAGAGGTTCAATAAGTTATAGAAGGGAAAATTTCTAATTTAATAAACAAATTAGACCATTTCAACGCCCTTAAAGACACATACTCCGCTCTCGCAACTCACATACTCTGCTCCAAGTATTCGCAGACTATCCTTTGGAGGGG